>DAHXMP010000300.1 GCA_027371665.1 Bacteroidota bacterium
TAAAATTTTTATAATAATTTCTTCAAAAAACTTCTCCTGTGCAAAGGGCATAACCCGTGCTTTTCGATTGCCCTGTAATGCTCTTTTGTTCCGTAGCCTTTGTGCTTCGCAAATCCGAACTCCGGATAAAGACGGTCGGCTACCTCTATCATCCACCCGTCCCGAACGACTTTTGCGATAATCGAAGCGGAGGCAACCGAAATTGATTTGCTGTCCCCTTTCACGATTTTTTTGTGCGGGATTCCGAAATCTTTAAAATAATTCCCGTCAACAAGCAGGAAATCCGGCTTCACGGTTAGAGTTTCAACTGCATTCCGCATAGCTTTCAGAGTTGCCTGCAAAATGTTAATTTCATCAATCTCTGTGTTGTCAACTATTCCCACTCCAAAAGTAAGGGATTTCCCCTTTAATAAATAATAAAGCTCTTCCCTCCTCTTTTTTGTCAGCTTTTTGGAATCATTAATTCCAATGCCTAACAAATCCTCTTCAGGAAGAATTACAGCCGCAGCAACGACAGGTCCAGCCAAAGGTCCCCTGCCGGCTTCGTCAATTCCGGCAATAAATCCGTTTACCTGGATTTCTTTTTTCAATGCTGTAATCGGGAAAGGTTTTTTTCATATTTATTGATTTAAGTCATTTCACTGAAAATTTGTCAGTCTGAGCGAAGTCGAAGACTTCTTATCCCTCATTGAAAGGACATTTCGACTCCGCTCAATGAGACAACATTTTATTTTAAATAAATTAGCATCAAAAATATCATTCTTCGATTAATTTCAGAAATTCATTTCTTAAGTTAAAATCTTCGAGCAATAATCCCCTCATTACCGATGTAATCATAACGGAATTTGCCTCTGAGCCTCTGACGCCGCGGGCAATCATACAATAATGCTTAGCCTTTATTACAACACCTAAAGCCCGCGGATGAATAAGTTCCTCGATATAATCGGCGATTTGTTCGCCGAGTTCTTCCTGAATTTGCCCCCTGCGGGCAAACCATTCAACAACTCTCGATAATTTTGATACACCGAGAATTTTATCACCCGGTATATAACCTATTGCACAATGACCTGAAATAGTCTGCCAGTGATGCGAACAGAGGGACATGACCTCTATGCCTTTGCTAATTATCAGTTCATCAATCTTTTTGCGATTCGGAAACACAGTTGTAACGGGAGGTTTTTGATATCTACCACTGAGAAGCTCGTTTACGAGCATTCTTGCAATACGTGCCGGTGTATGTGTCGTATTCGGGTCATTACGGGAAATCCTGAGGATATCCAGCACTTCTTCAAATTTCTGTTCGAGTAAAGGAAGCATCTCACTTATTTCCTCTTTGGACAAAGGAACATTCCCGTTCGAATCGAATAATTTGAAACCCAACTCATTAACCATGGGATATTTTTTACCTTTTGAGTTTCTCAGTTCCTCGATTTCTTCATCGCTCAAATCATAAAAATTCTCTGTGATTTTTGTTTTTTGCTTTTTTAATGGTTTCTTGTTTTTCATTATCATTCCTTTATATTTAGATCAAAAACCGGCACAGATACTGGTTCACCGAAATATTCGACAAAACTGCTTTCAGTTTCGTATAGTTTTATTTTGTATAATTTTCCTGAAGGCAGCTTTGGTTCAAGTAATTTCCAAAAAATAATTGAAAGATTTTCAACTGTAGGTATGATTCCATTCAAAAAGTCAACATCGAAATTCAGGTGTTTGTGGTCAACTTTGTTAATGATTTCATCACGTATAATATTTTTTAATAATTTCAAATCTATAATATATCCTGTTTGCGGGTCGGGTGCACCTTCGACAGTAACCTCCATAGTATAATTATGCCCGTGACCATGAAAATTGTTACATTTATCGAAAACAGCCTCATTTTTTTCATCGCTGAAATTTGGGTTATGAAGCCTGTGAGAAGCAGAGAATTTCATCGTTTTAGTTATATATGGCATATTTTTTCCTTTCTTATTTATACAAAAATATAAAATTTAGATGGTTCCGAAAGATTGAAAATTGAGCGTATTTAATTATTTTTGGACAATTTTTTCAATAAATCCTTGATAATGTCCATGAGTTTTATAAAAAATTATATATTAATCTTTACGACAATCGTTTTGTTATTATGTTCCTGTGCAACAATTCCAAAAAACGAAATTCAAACAGGTTTCGATAAAGTTCCTATCTGGAAAAACAATTTGAAAAGCATATCAATAACCGGGAACCTTGCTTCATCTTATCATAGTCAAAATTTTAACGGTTCCTGCAAATTGATTATTATCGGAGAAGACTCATTGTCACTTACCCTAATGGGTCCCTTTGGAATACTCGTGGGAAAATTGTACGCTAATAAAAATTATTTCATTTATTATGATATTTTCAATAACGAAGTGCTCGAAGGAAAACCTACGGCAAAAAACCTTAAAAGTGCCGCAATGATTCCTTTGAGTTTTGATGATATGGTACATTTATTAAGATGTGAAGCACCATTAGAACCTGAACGATATGAAAAAGAAAAAAATCCTGAAGGTGTCGAAGGAGTTCTTTTTAAAAATTTCTCAAATAAAGACTATGTGGAATATCTTCTTTATTCGTCTCCAAAAGATATGATAACTCAATATCAAAGGAAACTAAGGGATGGTAAATTGATTTTGAATCTTTTATACAAAGATTATGATGACATTGATGGTTTTGAACTCGCAAAAAATCTTATTTTTAATTTTCCTGAAATTGACGGAAGCCTGACATTTGAGGTTAATAGTATAGAAGTCAATAAAATCGAGAATAAAACACTTCGTTTTCAGATACCAGAAGGAATAAAAAAATATGAACTCGAATAATTAATGAAACTTTTTGTCAATTTTTCTGTTATTACATTATAAATGGAACAATAATTAAATGCTTTTACGAAAAAATACAGTAATTTTTCTCTCAGTAAGCTTTGTCTTTCTGTTCTCATGCTATTCTTTTGCTCAACCCGGAAAAAAGCAAATCATCATTAATTCACCTTCTTCAAAGACTGAAATAAAAGATACCAGCTCAAAAATTGTTCCTCCAGAAAATATGGAAAAAAATGATTCATTAATAATAAAGCTTGATTCAAACAAAGTAATAAGGAAATCAAAATCCGGTATAGATTCAGTTGTTATTTATTCGGCTAAAGATTCTGTTCGATTTAATGCAAAAACTCGTGTTATGAGGCTCAAAGGAGACGCAAAAGTAAGACTGAAACAGCAAAGCCTCGAGTCCGAAATAATCGAAATGAATTTTGAAACTTCGGGTGTTATGGCTGAAGGGACAAAGGATTCAATAAAAAAAGTGAAAGGATTTCCAAAATTTACCGACAATGGAGAATCTTTCGTCGGTGAAAAAATGAATTACAATTTTAAAACAAAGCAGGGCACAATTACATTTACAGAGACAGAGATATCTAACGGATACTATTTCGGGCAAAAAATAAAAAGGGTATCAGAATCAGAAATGTTCGTCAAGGATGGTTGTTATACAACTTGTGATGAACCTCATCCGCATTATTTTTTCGGTTCACCTGAGATGGAAGTGGTCGCGAATGAAAAAGTATATCTGGACCCTATAATATTTTATGTTGAAGATATGCCTGTATTTTATATGCCGATAGGATTGTTTTTCCCGAGCCGCGGCGGTAGGCAGTCAGGACTGATGATACCATCGTTTTTCTTTTCTAAGGACAGGGGTGTCGTTTTCCAGGATTTCGGTGTTTACCTTGCATTGAGTGATTATTATGATACACAGTTTAAGGTAGATTTCTTTTCTAAGGGTGGTTATACTCTCAAGAATTTAACACGCTGGAACTGGCGGGACCATTTTAACGGAAATATGGATGTCGAATACGGATATACAAGGATGAACCCGGATCAGAATTACACACAAAATTATAAATTTGAACTAAACCATGACCAGTCCTTATCACCTCAAACAAGGATAACTTCAAGAGTGAGTTTTATGTCGCAGAATTATTATGATAATACTTCGATGTATTTGCAGGACAGGATAACACAAAATATTCACTCTAACGCCCAATATTCAACTTCATTTGAAAACGGTTCAAGCATTTCGATGTCTTTAAACCGGGACCAGAACCTGCAATCAGGAGAATGGTACCAAACATTTCCACAGGTCACTTATTCTCTGCCTCAATGGAAACCTTTGAGTTCAATTGTTTCATCGGGTAGCTGGCTTAAAGATATATCTGTTTCTTATAGTGTATCCGGCAGTTATTATACAGAAAAAGTCCGTCACCCTGATTCAACTTACGTTGACTCGACAAACAGCTGGATTCCGGATACAAATTTTATTTATAACACAAAATCAATTATTAATCATAGCCCGAGTATTTCAATATCTCCCAAGTTAGGACATTTTACATTAACTCCTTTTATATCATTCAGGGCAAACAATTACTTCAGGAGGTTGACAAGGACATACAGCACGATTGACTCGACAACCCATGACAGATTTGAACACGGATTTTATACTGAATATTCTTACAGTTTAGGATTATCTGCACAAACACGGTTATATGGAATCGTTAAACCAAATTTATTCGGTATGAAAGCATTAAGACACACCTTTCAACCAACAATCAGTTATTCTTATACACCTGATTTATCTAATTCGAAATTCGGATTCTATGATAGCTATTATAATCCGATTTCAAAACAGCAAGTGACATATTCAAGATTTTTGGCAGATGGCGGTGGGATAGCTTCGAGATTTCTTTCCCAATCAATCAACTATAGTATATTAAATAACTTTGATGCAAAGTTTGCTCAAAGAGACACACAGCCTGATTTAAACGTTAACTTTTTTCAATGGACAATTTCCGGTTCATATAATTTAGCCGCAGATTCTTTGAAATTCAGCGATATCAGCATGGGATTCAGGATACCCGATATAAAATTTATTTCTATGACTTCTTCGGCTATTTTTACTCCATATGAACAAGTCAGAGCAATTGACCCGACAACAGGAAATCTTACAAATAACTATATTCCTGTTAATCAGTTTTTAATTTCAAACGGACATGGCCTTTTACGTATGAAAACTTTCAGCCTGTCTTTAGGAACTTCATTTTCTTCTGAAGGTGTCAGTATGGGTATCAATGAACCACCGAAAGACACTACTCAGCAAAAAGACTCTGTTGGGCTTGGCGAACGTTTTAAGAGAAGGCTGGAATATGAAGAATCGAATTTTGATTATTTTGGTGACAATTCCCCAGGGTTCTCTCCGTTTAAAATTCCCTGGCATTTGTCTCTCGATTTAAGCTATAATTATAATAATACAATTCTAAACCAAAAGAATCAGTCAATAAATTTAAGGACTATGTTTTCCTTCAGCCTGACACAGACATGGAATTTTAGCGGTAGTGCAAATTATGATTTTGTTGCCCACCAGCTTCTCGCTCCTGCACTTAATGTGACTAAAGACCTTCATTGCTGGGAATTGACCTTTTCCTGGTATCCATTACAGCAAACGTTTTACCTGAGATTCGGAATTAAGGCACCACAGCTAAAAGATTTGAAAATCGAGAAGAGAAATGCCCCGATTTATTAATAGATTATAGAAAACTGATATTAATCAAATAAATTTCCCCTGTTTAAAATATTATTCGAGTCGAAAACTTTTTTGATTTCCTTCATCTTACCGATGGCTTCATTGCTATACATCCTGTAAAAATACTTTTTTTTCAGTTTTCCGATGCCGTGTTCAGCCGATACGGTACCACCGAGATAAATCGCTTCGTCAATACATTCATCGTAAAATTTATATCCGTTTTTAACTTCTTCATCGGTTTTTACGATTACATTTGCATGAAAATGGCTGTTACCGATGTGCCCCCAAATATAGTGCTGCAAGCCAAAATGTTCAAGCCTCTCCATAAGATACTTGTAATATGAAACGGCATATTTATCGGGAACGGCAGTGTCTGTCCCTATTTTCAACTTTTTATTGTTGACGATGATTTCAAAAACTTTTTCCGGAAGAGCATGACGAAATTCACTTAATAAATTATGTTCTTTGGGATTCGTTGCCGTCCATGTATCATCGGCAAGTTGTGAAAATCCGGAAATTAAATTATACCATGCTTCCATGATATTATTTTCATCCTTAGAATCATACTCCTGCTCAAACCATATTGCCCCCACTGCCCTGTCCGGAACCTGGGGATAGGATTTCTTCAAAAGCTTCAGCGAATTATTGTCGAAATATTCGACCGTTCTTGCATCAATGATATTTCCAATTATAAAATGTGGATTAAGCGGCATTCCCTTTTCACCATCGTATCTATACTTCCTGCTACTATCCCTCACGCTTTCGACAAAACCGAATAATTTGTCCAAATCATCGAAGAAAGCAATTCCACCGAGGACATTTTCAGGCAAAGGTGCAAGATGCAAAGTAATTTCCGTAACGACTCCGAGAGTGCCCTCGCTTCCGATGAATAAATCTATTGCGTCCATCCCGGGTTTGATATAATATCCTGCGGCATGCTTAACTGCGGGCATTTCGATTTCAGGCAATTCTATTTTATAGGTTTTACCATTTACAGATTTGATTTCCAGTTCATTGCCTGAAGCAAACACTTCTCCCCTGTTCAATTCTAGTTCATCACCATTTGCGAGGATAATTTTTAATCTCATTACATAATCTCTCGTGGGACCATATCTGAAAGTTCTGGAGCCGGAGGCATTTGTTGCTATGTTTCCACCGATTGAAGCATTTTTTTCAGTAGGATTAACCTTGTAAAACAGATTATGATTATTAAGTTCATTTTCCATTTCGGCAAGTGTCAAAGCAGGTTGTAGGGTTATTAATTTTTCTTGTTCATCAATCGAAAGAATTTTATTGAATTTTTCCATTGAAATAATAGCTCCGCTTTCGGGAACTCGCCCTCCTGTAAGGCCTGTTCCCGCTCCCGAGATTGTTACCGGAATATTTTTGGAATTGCAGTCTATTATACATTTTTTTAATTCGACTGATGTTTCGGGAACGAACAGAACGTCTGCATTTCCAATATAATTTGAAGCATCTGCCAGGTATTGTTCAAAGGTATCTTTATTTCTTTTTTCAATCATTTCGATATAGTATTTTAATTTTTCTTATTTTTAAAGTTTATTTGTTTGACTTTTTTAAAATGAAAATATATTCAAAAAAATTATATATTCCAATTTTAATAATTGTATTGTGTCTTGAACTTCGTGCCGGAGATAATGCTTCTTTAATTCATAGCAATAGAGAAGAATCCCCTTTTTCAGAGAGAGAAATCATTGCTGTTCATCCACAAATAGGATATCTATACAATTTATATTCATCGCATTTTTCAAATTTTCAGGGTTCTGTTGATTGTGGAATATTTGAAAAAGGAAGTGGCAACGGTTATTTGACATTCCTGGAAATTGAAAGAAAAATCACTAATTCGATTTGTCTTGGTATAGGCGTAGGATATTTTGACAGGAGCGGGACATTGAGGCTCAGCAGCACTCTGCCGGTAAGGGATGATATTAATGCCGGAAATGTCGAGTATGTTACAACTGAAAACCGTCTTCATGCAAATCTCGGTTACCTTGAATTTCAGTTCGATTTGAGGTATAATCTTACAGACAAATTCATAACCGGACCCCTCAGATTTGTAGCAGGACCAAGATTATCATTTCCACTGCTAAATACTTTCAACCAGAGTGAATATATTATATCACCGGATAATGCAACATTCAAAGCAACTAACAGGAGAGACAGGCCTATTGCTTCAGGTGCAATACAAACAATAAGAAAAACAAATTTCGGAATTTCTTTTGGCTTCGAAAATCTTTTAAGCATAGGTAACGGAAATTTTATACCTCAACAAATTATGTTTGATTATAATTTTACTAATGTAACAGAAAGCGAAGTCTGGAAAAATTTTGGATTCAGGTTTTCCGCAGGTCTAAGATTTTCAATAAAAAGAGCTGAAAAATTACCTGCTATGCCTCCTTCTCCGCCACCGCCGCCGATTGATACAGGAATGATAGTCGTTTCTAAAAATGATACTTCAGAATCGTTATCCAATACTGAAATGTGCCCATCGAAGGAAATAAAAATTATAGGTTTTGACGGATACATAGAAAAAGGTAATGCGCTTTACGCTACACTTCCCTTAGTAAATGCAGTATTTTTCTCAAGAAATTCGGATGTGATTCCCAGGAAATATATTATAGAAACTGATAGTCTTCCTTCGTTTTTTATTGGTAATGGGATTAATATTCATAGATATGTCATTCCGAGAATTGCATCAATTATTGAAAAAAATCCCGGTTCGAAGCTGATTTTATGTGGAGCAACATCTGGAAAAGATTATGAACCTGGAGGATTAGACCTGGCTCAAAAAAGAACCGATGCTGTTTATAAGGCATTTATTCATTCGGGAGTTGATAAAAAAATCATTCAAAAACGTGCTGCCATTTTTCCAAAATACGAATCCAACCAGGATTTTGCAGAAGGCCGGGATGAGAACCAAAGAGTGGATATTTTTGTCGAAAAAGCCCCATTGCAGGAGTACGTCTCAGTTCAAAAGTTCATTCGCCTAAGAGGCTCTGTAAAAATCAAACTTGATTTAAAAAATTTTCCCGGAAATCAAACAATAAAAATCACACCCTCTTTTTATGATACAACTCTTGTCATTCCAAGCGGAGCCGAAGAATCTCCTATTTTTACAAAATCATTAATATTCACAATCCCTGTAAATAAGGCAATTCCAAACACACTAGATAAAATTTCGCTTGATGTTTCTGCACGTTCGGATCCTGTTTACAGTTTCGATAAATATGAAGTCGAATCTTCAAAGCTTTCTGTAAAAGAAATGGAGCTTGATTTATCGGGATTCGAAGCGGTTCTCAGGTTCGATTATGACAGTCCGGTTCTGAGCGATGACAATAAAGCCTTGCTTAAACAAATGTCTGCAATAGTACCGGAAGGAACGACTGTAATGATTTACGGGAGTGCCGACACACTTGGTACTGAAAAGCGGAACCGACAACTCGAATACGAAAGAGCTCTTAACACACAGAATTTTATTAATTCAGTTGCACCTCACAAATTCAAAATCATTACAGGCAAAATAAAAAAGAAATACCCCCAGGATACTGAAGAAGGAAGGTTCCTGAACAGGTCAATAAAGATCAGATTGAAAAAATAAAATTAAAATCCTTATTTATTGGGTTTAGCTCCTTTTATGACAGTCTTTATTGTTGCTACCTCATCACCATATTTAAATAAATTTATTCTACAATTTTTTGCAGAATGTGGTGGGATATATTCATAAAAAATATTATCCCAACTCTTAATCATAGAATTTGTTTTTGATAAATATTGTACCTGAATCACAATATCTTTAAAAGTAGCCAATGTAGCTGTATTTCTAACAGTACAAATAAAATAAGCACGGCCAATAAAAGGGTCTTTTCTTTCAACCGATAATGTTAAATATTTTTTTGGATGTTTTATTTCTTTCTGAAACAGTTCCTGCCTTAGTTCTTCTTCTGTTTTTGGCTTTTGTTGTTGAATCGCAACTTTATCTTTTTGTTCTTTTGATTCATTAGAACAAGAAAATAGAAGAATTATTAAAAGAATCAAAATGATATTTTTCATAAATCACCTTTTGAAAATTGAATAATAATTATTTTAATTATCATAAAAAGTTAATATGATGTTTTCCACCCAAGCTCATTTTTAATCTTAGAAGTTGAACAATATAACAATAAACCTTTTGAATATGAGTTATCATTGGTTCTTTTATAATTAACAAAAATTCCACACCAACCCTCAGCTAAAAAAATGTTCCCAATTATTTTTACATTTTTTAGAACGATTATTTTTTTATTCCATCCATTGATTTTTGAATTCCACTCACCATAGGAAAAAACCGAGGATATAGATTTACCTTTAACTTTAATTTCCAGATTTGATTCACTTTCCGAAAATCCAAAATGATAATTTCCAGAATACATGAAATATGCAGGCTGATAATCAATTGTAATATTCTTTATTCCAATTTCACTATCATCAAAAAGAAAGGATTGAGAGTATAAATAAAATGATAAAGCAAAAAATAGAAATATTATTGTCAAATATCTCATAAATCACCCTTGAAATTATTTATCAATTAACATAATTTTAACATCTGTAAAACCGTTCGCACTCAATTTGTAATAATATAGACCTGATTCCAGATTTCCTGCGTAAAATGATGTTTGATAAGTACCCTCTTGTAAATAATCACCTACAAGTGTGGAAATTTTATTACCGAGCATATCGAATACTTCGAGCTTTGCAAGGCAGTATCTTGGTATAAAATATTCAATTGTTGTAAATGTTGAAAATGGATTCGGATAATTTTGTCTCAACAATACATCTTTGGTAACATTTTCAGCTACACTGACCGGAGTCCCCGGCTCATCAACTTTTGTGATAGTCAAGTCATCATTAACATCCCAGGTTCTTAAAACAAGTCCGGAAGCCAAACTTCCAAATCTAACACCGTTCTTTGGTATATAATTGTTACCTAAAATTGTGTCGGTTTCTTGAGTTAATAAATATATCGTATTATCATTAACAGCTAAATCGCTTTGCCATACAATGACATTATCATCTGAAATAAAATGATAATTTTTCCATTCGGAATTTTTATTCTTTAAATCCTTCAGGAGAAATACCAATTCCTTTTTTGAAGAACTTGCTGAATCATCCGTAAATATCGGAGTATTATAATAAGCCAAAACTTCTATCCCATTTTTAGTAACAACAATTTTTGGTTCTTTTATGTTTGACGTTGAATCGTCATTATTAATAACACTATTGTCATCAAACCAAGTCCCAGTCTTTGAATCCCAATATTTTACATTTAAATTATTGAGGAAGGTTCCATCATCATTGTAATGAGTAGAGACCCAGCATATACTTGCATTTGAGTCGTTAACGGAAAAAGATAAATCTTTGAATTTATATCCAGATTTTTTACTAATAAATGTAGTGTTGCCCTGCCAATTATTACCATTAAAAGAATTTGTGAGAACGGAATTTTCATTTTCGTTTTCATTGTTTGAATTGTTAATCCATATTGCTTGTTCTGAGCCATTACTCAAGCCCTTCATAATTACTTTATTATTAAAACCTGAATAATCCGATATGTTATACCCTGAGCTTAAATTCCAAGTGCCACCCTGGAAACTTTACCTGCAAAAGCTACAATTGATGATTTAATTTTTTCACAGGAGGTCTGGTGTGCAGTGTATGATTTGAATAGTGGTTCCCTTGTAAATATTTGGAAATTGACGATATGAGACATTTGCTAGAACCAAATATCTACGACAGTAACAAAACAAAGAACAAGAAAGAACTGGATTACTTGATGGTATCAGGATATTGCATTCTAAGAGGATTCATCAATTGGTTTGAAAATGAAAGGAAGAAAAAACAGTCACCTGCAGAAGATTCGCTGTACTCTGATGATGATAACGATGAAAAG
>DAHXMP010000136.1 GCA_027371665.1 Bacteroidota bacterium
AGTCCCGGAGAGACAATATTCAGGAAAGAAGGGACTATTCAGGTTAAATTATACGGTGGGTCTGCTTCGAGCGGTATGTATTATGATTTGGGCGGCAATCAGATAAGTACATTGAAAGACAACCCGGGATTGGAAAATGAAAAGGTTTATACATTCAATTATGACAGGTACTATGTGGGACTTTATGGAGAATATTCAGTTAATGATGACTTTGCAATATTTGCAGATATCCCATGGACAATTAATTCACTGAAAGAAACTTACTCAGCCGATTCAAGTGGAAACCGTTATGATAGAGGGAGCTGGTCATTAAATCATTTTGAATATTTCGGATTTGGTGCAAAGTATCTTTTATATTCTCAAAAAGCCTACTGCTCAGCTATTATTGAAGCGAAACTTCCACCCGGATATAGTAAACCGATTATTAATACCGATAAAAACTCATTTCTCAGTGATGGAGCATTTGAGATGCTTGGGGGATTGGATATTGGTTTTAAAACAGAAAGTATTGTTCTTGAATCTGCATTTTTGTACAATTACAGAGCTAAAGAGCTTGTCGACCAGTTTATTATTCATACTGAAGCAGGATTGATTAGTGTTCCGGATACAAAGTTATCTGTAACCGGGGATTTTATTATGAGTACAAAATCTTACAAAACAACCATTCCATTAGAAGTTCAGCAAACAGTTACACAGGAAGATTATTTTGCTGTTGGTTTTGAATTTTCGATATTTTTTTCCGAATCGGTTTTCGGAGAATTTGGTTACAATCTCAGATTACTGGGAAAAAACAGTTGGGCACTCGGAACCTATAGAATAGGAACCGGTATTTTGTTTTGATTTTTATAGTTTTATTTTACAAGCTTTGTTGTAAATATTCAGACATTAACAATCAATACTTTATTATGAGAACTAATAAAATATTCATTTAATTTTTTAAAAATTATTATTATATTGTTAATATAAAGACAAAGAACTAATAAATCCGGTAAAATTTACTGAAAAAAAAGATATTGAATTGGACATTCATCATTTTCTGTATAGGTGTCTGCCTATATGGGAGCAACAGTACTGCCCAAAAAACCGAAGAAATCGAAGATTCCTTAACAAAGAACACTTACAAAAAAGATTTAGTAGAACTGAATGATATAAACCTTAATGATGATTATCTGTATTATACGGTTGGCACAGCCTCATGGTATGGAAAGAAATTTCACAACAGAAAAACAGCTAACGGTGAAATATACAATATGTATGATTATACAGCGGCACACAAAGATTTACCTTTCGGGACAATTTTAAAAGTGACGAATATTGAGAATGAACAATCCGTGATAGTAAGGATTAATGACAGAGGTCCTTATTCCGGTAAAAGAGTAATTGATTTATCTTATAGTGCAGCTATGGATATTGGAAGCACCGGTTTGAGTAAGGTATTGATTGAAGGTTTTATTCCCAAAAGAGATACGACGCTGGATTTACAAAACAAAGCGAATTACAGTGCTAACGAAGCAAGCTTATCAAAGGAAAGTATTGAAACCCTTATAAAAACTCAAAATAAAAAAGATTCTGTTTTTTCTAATTTTCAGGGCGAATTTTATTTTGGTTATTCTACAGTCATGCCTTTATCATGTTTACATAAGTCAGAGCTAGCATTTGTTGCATTCTCAACAGATTTCAACGAGATCGTAAGGTACTATAAAAATTATTTTAGCAATCATAAGGATAAAGGCATTTTCATATTAATACCCGTAGAGGAAATAATTCAAAAAGATAAATCAAAAGAAACCAGATACTACCTGGCTGTAAGAAAGAATCCTTACAAAGAAAAGGGTGTCTTAGGTTTTGAAAAATACATAAAATAATAATGCTTGTAAAAAGAGCATGTATTTCATAAATTTGTAGTTTATTATAAATGGCAAAAGGAGCAATAAATTGAAAAGGATATTATATTATTTATTTTTTCTGATTATAGGTGCAATAATAACAGAAGGCTTTCAATGCGCTTCTCCTGAAATGACAACAGCAAAACTTGCTATCAGAAATAAAGAGTACACTAAAGCAGAAACGAATCTTGAAATTGAAATATCAAAAAATTCCAAAAATACCGAAGCTTGGGTTTTATTAGCTCAAGTAAAGGGAGAACTTGGGAAATACGCTGATGAAGCTAATATTCTAAAACAATCCGAGAAAACTTCAGATAATAAAAATGCTTTAACCCAGATATACGGATTAGAGAGACAATTATGGATAAATTCTTACCAGAAAAGTGTTGATGAATTTAATAAATACGTTTCATCAAATGATAAAAAGCAAATTGATTCGGCTCTTTATCTGATTAATGTCAGTATATCTCTCAGGCCAGAAATTGCGGAATTAACAAGAATGAAAGGCCTTTTTTACATTACATTAAATGATACAGTTAATGCCGTTCAATGTTATAATGATTATATTAAAATCATTGATAATGAAATAAACCTTGCAAAAGAAAAACATATATATCTCGGAATGGCAAGAAATGAGGCGATTAATGCTCTGGGGAAACCAATAGAGACTAAAGGAATAAAATATTCTCCAACAAGTGATTCCACAATTTTCGATTATTATAAAATTGACGGTAAAGAAGTTATCACATCATCCGTAGAAAAATCCAAAGAATTTTTTACTATTCAAGGTTGGAGAGTGAACCCACCACAGAACTGGTCAGAAAGCGATAAGACCGATTTAATTGAACTTGAAATTTCTCCTTTTTCCGAATTATCTCAAATTTATTTTCAGCAAAAAGATTATAAAGCATCTATTAACAATGTTCTTATACTTCTGTTGCTCGACCCTTCAAATGTTGATGCCAACACATTTCTAATTAATATTTATCAAGCCCAGGGTGGGGTTCAGGAAGCAATAACAAAATGTGCAGAACTTGTCAATTCCAATCCTGATAACAAATTTTACAGAGTTCAATACGGTCAATTACTTTTCCAGGACCAAAAGTACCAGGAAGCTATTGAACAATTTGAAAAAGC
>DAHXMP010000307.1 GCA_027371665.1 Bacteroidota bacterium
CTGCGGGAGGGCATAAAACCTTCCGTTATAAATCCTGCTCGGAACAAGAAAATCTCTTGCTCCTTCGGGTGTAGATTTCATTAAAAACGGTGTTTCTATCTCAACGAAATCATGTTCATTGAAATACTTATGAACAACCTGGTAAACATGATTTCTTACTAGAAAATATTTTTGAAGGCTATGCCTTCTTAAATCGAGGTACCTGTATTTAAGCTTAATTTCTTCGCCGGTTGCAATGTCATCAGCAATCTCGAATGGAGGAAGTTCAGCTTCATTTATGATACCAAAATCTACGAGTGCAATTTCAATCAATCCAGTTGGTATATTAAAATTGGGATTTTCCCTCTTTCTTACATTGCCCTCAGCCCATAAAACATATTCGGATTTAATATTTTTTGAGCGTTCGGCTAGTTCAATCTGAGTATCGGGATGAATAACAAGCTGTGTGACTCCATATCTGTCCCTCAGGTCAATAAATATAAGGCCGCCGAGGTCCCTGACGGTTTGAACCCATCCGTTAAGAACAACCTTTTTTCCATCATCCTGCTGTCTCAGAATACCGCAGGTATCCGTTCTCTTTTTGAATGACATATACGAGTAAATTAGTTTAAAATATTTCTACAAAAATAAGAAATTTGAGCGGTTAAAAAGGTAATAGAATTTATTATCATCCTTTTGGTGTATCCATTATCGGTTCGGGATAATGCCGGTCACCGGTTTCATCTTCTCGCTTCTCAACGAACTCCTGTCATTATTATAATGAATATCCGCAAAATTATTATTTAGCTTTCATAATAAACCTGAACTATTTCCGCTCTCATGGGGAAGTATTACACGGTTGAATAATGATGCTCTTAAAAACAACAGGATAAATAAGATATATTAAGATTTTATATAGTTCATCAAATTATTAGAATATATGAAATGAAAAATGTACTATCTTTTCTTTTTAGGCTGATTCTTTTTTCTTATGCCTTTCGGATTTCCGTCCTTTTTAGCCAATGAACTGCTGTATTTTGAAGGCAGGGATTTGCCCCGGGATTCTGCAATTTCCTGTGCCTCCCGCATCTTTTTCTGGAGCCAGCCTTCTTTCTTTGGCATTTTCCTCAACCTTTCGAGTGTTAATCTCTTTCTTGAAAGATTATTAATGTAATACTGCTGTACTATGCTCATAAGGTTGAACATAAAATAATAAAGATTCAGGCCAGAAGGAAAGTTTGAAAACATCAGGGTAAACATAATGGGCATCATGTAAACCAGCCCCTTCTGACGCGGGTCGGTAACCGTCATCTTTTGCTGGATGAACATGGTAACGCCCATCAGCAGTGCTAGGCCGGATATATTTTTAATACCGAGGAATGAAAAGGGCAGCGTATAAATTGTATCAGGTAAAGACAGGTCTGTTATCCACCAGAAAAAAGGTGCCTGCCGCAAATCAATTGTAACTTTCAATACAGCCCACAGAGCATAAAGGATTGGCATTTGCAAGAGCAAAGGAAGGCATCCACCCATTGGATTTATTCCGTAATCGGAATAAAGTTTCATCGTTTCTTTCTGCTGT
The DNA here is from genome assembly GCA_027371665.1 of Bacteroidota bacterium. Taxonomy (GTDB): domain Bacteria; phylum Bacteroidota; class Ignavibacteria; order Kapaibacteriales; family UBA2268; genus DAHXMP01. The sequence goes on from DAHXMP010000307.1 coordinate 1,562, forward strand.
GCCTGGTTATCGTCAGGATATTTCTCCCTGATTTTTGATATTTCAGGTGTAAGCAGTTTCATTCTTTGAGCTGAACGCAGTTGCTTAACAGAGAGAGGATGAAGTAAAATTTTCATCAGAATTGAGAATACAATTATTGCTATGCCGAAATTATGTATAAATTTATGAATAAAAAGGAATATCGGTAGCATGAAGTATTCTCCGATAGGCCTGATTAACCAACGCCAACCCAAATTCATCATGTCTGCAAGGCCGTATCTTTTCACATTGTCAAATTCAAGAGGCCCTGTAAAAATCCTGAAACCATGCTCCTGAACAGTATTTCTGTATGGACATCTGTAAGAAATTGTATATCTTTCCACAATTCCGCTGTTTTTTGCATGATACATGCTTCCTAATAGGTCAACCGTACCGTCGAACGAGTTTTCCGGATTTGGCTTAATTGCTACGCCAAAATATTTAATTTTACAGGCTATATAATCAACATTTCCGGTCAGGCTGGTTTCTTTCGGTTCATTTTTATCTGCATCAAGGTCTTCTATGCTGCCCCCGAGAGATGCTATTGCCTTAGCTTCGCTGGATTCGTCAACACTGCTTTTTTCCTGGTATCTCAAACCGTCAGACCAGACAAAATTGTAGCCCCTCGTCGGAATAATATTATCCATATTGTTCAGAGCAACATTCATATCGAAAATATACTGGTTACCATAAAACTTGAAGGTTTCGACAATTGATGTATCATTGCTTATTTCAAGTCTTGCTGTAAGCGTTAGTGTCTGATTACCACTAAGCCTGTAATATGTTTTACCGTTGTTATCGAGAGTAAAGTACAAATCGCGGGAATCAATTCTCTTGTTATCCTTTGTCAGGAAAGACAGGTAAAGTTCACCCCTGTTCCAAATCAACCGGGTAGGATAGCCGTTCCACGATTTGTAATTTTTCAGAGTTATTTGTTTTATGCAGGCACCTTGACTGCTTAGCAGAACTTTTACAAGGTTGTTTTCAATTGTGATATATTCATCTTTACCGGTGCTGAATCGGTCAAGTATACCGAACTTCTGCTCCTCTAAAACAGAATCGCTTTCCTCAGCCTTTTTATCTTCCGATATTTTCTTTCCGTTGGAATCTTCCGCTTGTTTTGTTAAAGTCGCGCTTGTTGATGTAGTGTCTTTTTGAAGTTTAGTTTCGGGCTTTTCATTAACCGAATTATAAAGCATCCATACAGTAACAATGACCATTATTAGTGCAAAACCAATTAAGCTTCTTTTATCCATCAGCAAACAACAAGATTCATTTCAAAATTAGTTTTTTAGTTTTTATAATATAATGCACGTGAGGAACAGGGTCATATCCCCCCGGATGAAACGGATGGCATTTTGCAACTCGCTTTATTGAGAGCCAGCAGCCCTTTATTGCTCCATGTGTCCGGATGGCTTCTGCCGCATAATCGGAGCATGAAGGATAGAACCTGCATGAATTAGGCAGGAAAGGAGAAATCAGCAGTTTATATGCTTTAATCAATATTATAAGAATTATTTTCAGTCCTTTTTCCTTTTCTTTGTCCAGTTTTGCACGATTTTATCAATATATCTTTTATCTTCGGATAAACATCATTAAGCCCGATTAGTTTGTGATGGCTTGGTGCAATGTTCCAGCTCAGATAAACAGTTTGAAACATCTCAGCTAATTCATAACCTTCACTATCCTTAAAAATCTGTTTCAGGCTTTCCCTCATCAGTCTTTTGAGCCTGTTCCTGATAATTGCCTTTTTTGCTACTTTTTTCCTTACTCCCAACGCATAAAACACTTCAAAAGTAAGTTCATTATTATCAGAGCCGGAAATGCTGTTTATTTGACGGAAATCTATAACAGCAGAAACTTCCTTTTCGGAAAACCTTGAACCCGAATTGAAAAGAGCCGCGAAATTTTTCCTGCCCTTAAGCGGTTTTAACGTCAGTTTTTCCATTAAACAGACCGGCAGAATTAATAATTCATTGGTTAATTATATGAGTGTTAAACTCGCCGGCTCAGCAGAACCCATCTGTAAATTTTCCGTTAACTGTTTATAATATCCGACAGCTACCAAGCTTTTATTATGCCTTTTTACCTTCTGAACTGACCGATAATTTATACCTGCCTTTAGCTCTCCTGCTGGCAAGGACCTTACGGCCGTTCTTGGTTGCCATTCTTGCCCTGAAGCCGTGTGTGTTCAACCTCTTCCTTCTGCTCGGCTGATAAGTTCTCTTCATTGTTCTAAACCTGCAATTCTTTTAAATATATATTAACAATTTTATCATCTAACTAAATAGAATTTTAAGGAACTACAAACTTAATTATTTTTTTCCATATAGTATAATTTTTATTCATTTTATATTACTTAATTGTTATAAATCTTTTTAAGTAATTCAATTTATTAAAAGCTTAATTAAAATTAGTTTTTGGTCCTAAATATAGTTTTATGAAAATCATGCAAAATTTTGTAAACTTGCTGAATTGTAAATTTCAAGCCCCGAATTACCGAAAATTATGTGGAAATTTATAAAGAAAATTAGCCTTACTCAAGGGATTATATTATCCATGTTTTTGGGAGCGTTAGCCGGATGGCTCTTTCCTGAACTGTCTCATAACATCAGGGTAGTATCGAACATCTTTCTCAGGCTAATTAAAGTCATCATTGTTCCCCTTCTTTTCTCCACCCTTGTCGTGGGAATTGCCGGGCATAGCGACGACCTGAAATCTGTGGGAAGGCTTGCTCTTAAATCAATCATTTATTTTGAAATCGTTACCTCGATTGCCCTTATCATAGGCTTAGTTGCTGTCAATATTACTCAACCCGGAACAGGTATTTCACTGCCAAAAACCGCTACTGAAGCCGTTCAGCTTTCGGGAACACAGTCAACATGGAAAGATACGCTCGAGCATATTGTTCCTAAAAGCTTTTTCGAGTCTGCGGCAAACAACGATGTCCTCCAGGTTGTCGTTTTTGCAATTCTTTTCGGGGTTGCCCTGACTATGGTCAAAGGCAAGCCAAAGGTAACTATTCTGAATTTTTGCGAAGGACTTTCAGAAGTAATGTTCAAGTTCACCGGCATCGTCATGAAATTTGCACCATTCGGAATTGGTGCGGCAATGTGCTACACCGTCGGTAACAGTGGAATTGGAATACTTATCAATCTCGGCAAGCTGATTTTAACGATGTACTGTTCGCTTCTCGTTCTAATCTTACTTGTTTTCGTTCCGATAATGCTCGCTTTTAAAATACCTTTTAAAAAATTTTTCAAAGCAGTCGAAGAACCTGCATTAATAGCATTTTCGACAACATCATCCGATGCGGCTTTGCCTGTAGCACTGGAAAATATGATGAATTATGGTGTTCCTAAGAGAATTGTATCCTTTGTCCTGCCGACAGGATATTCCTTCAATCTCGACGGTTCGACACTTTATCTTGCTGCGGCTTCGATATTTGTCGCACAGGCAGCTGGTGTTCATCTCGACTTATGGCACCAGCTAACGATGATGCTGACTTTGATGCTCACAACAAAAGGCATTGCAGCAGTTCCGCGGGCATCTCTCGTGATTTTATCGGGAACTCTCGTAACTTTCGGATTGCCCTTGGAAGGTGTTGCAATTCTCCTCGGCGTGGATGAAGTAATGGACATGGCACGCACAGGCACAAATTTAGTAGGAAATTGCCTAGCCTCAGCAGTCATGGCAAAATTGGAAAAGAACGGAAATGGTTCAGGATTATGATTCTGCGTTGATTTTATTAATTTATCTAAGAATAATCCGGATGAAAGTTACAATGACACTTATTTTGGAAGCACACAGGATATAGAAAAAAATTGTAAGATTATATTTCTAACTTGAAAATAAAAAAATAAAGCCGAAATGCTTCGGCTTGAAATTGAATTTAATCCGTTTGAAAAAATATTTTATCAAATTTTTTCCAGCACTTCCTGAATTTTGGAATAAATTTCCTTAATTTTTCCAATCCCGTCAATTTTATGTGCCATATTCTTGCTGATATAATACTCAATCAAGGGCATTGTCTGGTTTTCATAAACCTGTAATCTGTTGCGTATTGGCTCCTCTTTATCGTCGTCCCTTTGATAAAGCTCTCCTCCGTCAACATTACACACTCCTTCAACCTTAGGAGGATTATAAATCAGGTGATATGACTTGCCGCAGGTTCTGCATATACGCCTTGAAGTAAGCCTTCTGACCAGCTCCTCGTTCTGAACTTCGAGAATAAGCACTGCATCGAGATTCTGCCCCATTTCTTTCATAAGTTTGTCGAGTTCCTCGGCTTGTGGAACAGTGCGGGGAAAACCGTCAAGAATATATCCCTTATTCAGCTCGGGTTTCTTCAGTTCTTCTTTAATCATATCTATTATTATCTGGTCGGGGACAAGTTCCCCGGCATCCATGTATGATTGTGCTTTCTTTCCGAGTTCGGTTCCATGCTTTCGGTTTGTCCTGAGAATGTCTCCTGTAGAAAGCTGAACGATATCGTAGTCTTTGCATATCTTTTCCGCCTGGGTTCCTTTGCCCGCTCCGGGAGGTCCTAAAAAAATCAGTTTCATCAAAAATCCTTTTCTAATTATTTATGAAAAATAATTTTGCAAATATAATAAAAGACATAGTTAAAAGAAGACAAAAACAAAATTTTTGTAATAAAGATTGTTTTATTGCTTAAATTCTGATTATGAATTATTTCAGTCTTATTCAATCGCCCGACAGAAAATAAATTATTATCTATCAATTATTTATTCTTAAAAATATAATTGAATTCAAAAAATTATTTTTCATAAATAATTAGAAAAGGATTTTTGATGAAACTGAT
>DAHXMP010000376.1 GCA_027371665.1 Bacteroidota bacterium
AAGACTGGTTGCAGATGATGTTTATTTCTGCGATGTGCTTGGACAGGTAAAATAGTATGAAATAATTTTAAATTATGAATTTTGAATTTTAAATTTCGGTATGATGAACAAAGACATTGATATGTTGGAAACGGCAATGAAAGCGGACTTTGACGTATATAAAATCCGCGAAGACTTCCCTATTCTTTCGAGAAATATCAGGGAAAAGCCGCTCGTTTATTTCGACAATGCCGCTACCACACAGAAGCCGAAGGTTGTGATAGATGCGATAAGTAATTATTATAACAATTTAAATAGCAATGTCCACAGGGGGGTGCATTTTTTGAGCGAGGCTGCTACAAAGGAGTACGAGGATATACGGAAACTCGTTCAATCTTACATCAATGCACGGTTCAAAGAAGAAATTATTTACACTCGCGGGACGACAGAATCAATAAATCTCGTTGCTTCGACTTTCGGCAGGGCAAATTTGAAAGAAGGAGATGAAGTCCTGATTACAGGTATGGAGCATCATTCCAACATAGTCCCCTGGCAGCTAATCTGCGAGGGAAAAAACGCAAAACTGAAAGTCGTGCCAATTACAGACGAGGGTGAGCTCATAATGTCTGAATTTGAAAATTTGATTAACGAAAAAACAAAAATCGTTTCCGTCGTTCATATTTCAAATTCACTCGGGACAATTAATCCAATCAAAAATATTATACAGATTGCACACAAACATAATGTACCCGTACTTATTGACGGAGCCCAGTCTGTTCAGCATACCGAAATTGACGTGCAAGACCTCGATTGCGATTTCCTGGCATTTTCAGGGCACAAAATGTATGGGCCTACAGGTATCGGAATTTTATACGGAAAAAAAGAATTTCTCGAGAAAATGCCACCATACCAGGGGGGCGGTGACATGATTCGCTCGGTTACATTCGAGAAGACTTTATTTAACGATGTACCTTACAAATTCGAGGCGGGAACGCCTGACATTGCAGGTGTTATCGGGCTTGGCGAAGCGATTAAATATATCCGGAGCATCGGCATCGAAGCTATAAAAACTCATGAAGCCGGAATCCTGAAATATGCGACAGAAGCCGTTTCCGATATCGAAGGTTTGCGAATTATAGGCACGGCAAAAGAAAAATCGGGTATCTTGTCTTTCGTGTTCGAAAATATTCATCCGCATGATATCGGAACTTTTCTCGACAGGGACGGAGTTGCAATCAGGACGGGGCATCACTGTACGGAACCTGTTATGAGAAGATACAATGTTCCGGCTACATCCAGGGCATCGTTTGCTTTTTATAATTTAAAAGAAGAGGTGGATGTGTTCGTTAAGTCATTAAAGAAAGTTGTTAAGATGTTCGGGTAAATCAATTACGAATTACGAAAGACGAATTACGAATTGCGGTTAAATTTTTAGTTGAAAAT
>DAHXMP010000382.1 GCA_027371665.1 Bacteroidota bacterium
AAAGGTTGCCGACATGAAATTCGTTACTTGCCCTCTCGAGTTTTTTCTTATTCTTTGAATATACAGCTCCCGTCAATCCGTAAATGGTATTGTTTGCGATTTTTAGAGCATCGTCATAATCATTTGCTTTTATTACTGCAAGTACGGGACCGAAAATTTCTTCCTGCGAAAGCCTTGCTTTTGGCTTAATATCAATGAAGACAGTCGGTTCGATAAAGTATCCCGGCATGCCTTTAACTTTATTTCCTCCGGCAAGAAGTTTGCCCTCTTTTTTACCGATTTTGATATATTCAAGTATCTTTTGTTCAGAACCTGCATTGATAACAGGTCCTGAATAAAAATTATCCTCAGGGCTTCCGATTTTAAGATTTGAAACGGCAACTTTAAGCTTTTCGACAAATTTATTATATACTTTTTTGTCCACGACAGCCCTCGAGCATGCGGAACATTTCTGTCCCTGGAAACCATAAGCCGAAGCGACGACTCCCTGTACTGCGGAATCTAAATCGGCTTCCGAATCAACTATTATCGTGTCCTTGCCGCCCATTTCGGCAACGACTCTTTTAATCCAGATTTGTCCCGGAGACATTTTTGCGGCTAATTCATTTATGTGAAGTCCTACTTCCATTGAACCGGTGAAGGAAATAAATCTTATTTTAGGATGTGCTACGAGATAATCGCCTGCTTCTGCACCGCTTGCAACGAAGTAATTCAGTACCCCTTTCGGTAGTCCTGCTTCATGCATTATTTCCTGGTAGAGCCATGCCATCATTGGAGAATCTGAAGAAGGTTTCAGAACGATAGTATTTCCGGCGGCTATAGCTGCAGTGCTTATGCCAACCATAATAGCGAATGGGAAGTTCCATGGAGGTACACAAAGCCCTACACCAAGGGGAATATAAAAATATTGATTTTTCTCTCCGGGATAAGGTGTCAGAGGCTGGTCCTGGCTGTACCTCAGGGCTTCATGGGCATAAAATTCAAGGAAGTCAATTCCCTCGCATGTGTCTGCATCAGCCTCGGCATAATTTTTACCGGTTTCTTTAATCATCCAGGCATTGATTTCAAAGCGTCTATTTTTTGCTATTTGAGCAGCTTTCAAAATGATATTTGCTCTTTCTTTAGCAGTAACAAATTTCCATGTATCGAAAGCTTTTAATGCCGATTGAACAGCCTGCTCAGCTTCTTTTGCTCCGCCTTTCTGAAAAATTCCGATGACTTCGGAAGAATTTGCCGGATTAATTGAAATTGTTTTTTTCTGTGTTTTAACTGATTTTCCATTGATAATATTGGGATATTCTTTTTTTAACTTTTTGTTAACTAAAGCCAAAGCTGATTTCTGTCTGTTTACATTTTCCTTTTTTGTGAAATCGTATGGTGTCTGATTAGCAAAAGGTTTCATTTTTCTTCCTTTAAATTCATTTTTAATATTATTTATTTAAGAAACAACAAAATTATGAATGTTTTTTTAGTTTTTATAATATTATCATAAAATAAAAATAAAAATGCCGGGCACTTTACCGTACCCGGCAGTTATTATGAATTTAATTGAGTTTTATTTTACTATGCTCAGCAACTGAGTTTGTGTGCTCGCCCCGGCTTTCAATGTATAATAATACGAACCGGTTGGGAGACTGCCCGTATTGAATACAACGAGATGATTCCCCTGTAACATGCTGTTATTATCGAGTATCTTTGCTACAACATTCCCGGTAACATCTGTTAATTCAAGTGTTACATCATTAAGGTCATGTTTAGCAAAGAAGTTGAATGTAACATTGTTCCCAGCAGGATTCGGATAACAATTATACAGAACGAAGTCTCCGTTATTTCCTCCTCCTCCAACGTCAATGACTGAAGTGATAACACTCAACGTACCTTGTGTTACTGTATCACCATTAGTATTATACGTTACAAAATCAATATTAACAGTACCTGTACCTCTCAGGCTGATATAAATCGGCTGAATGTTCTCACCCGGGTTGATTGATGAAACATCTGCACTTGCGGGTATTTCAGGCAATAATTTGTTGTTTCCTCCGGAGACATTATAGGCTCTGAGCATTATCTGCTGCGGGTCAATAGTAGGCCCAACAGCAAGTATTTCAGCACCTGCTTGTGGTTTCAGTTCAACCCTATCAATGAGCTCCTGGTAAGCATTTGAATTTGCAAAATTAAGTGCATATGTGTAAACATGCTGTAAGTCTGCACTATTATCCATTGAAAGCTGGTCTCCGCCTCCCAATCCCGGTACTTTAGCAACTACATTTGTTGTTACAGATAATGTATCGGTCGGTAAATCATTATATACAAACTTAAGAGTAACGATATTATTGAATAATTTTTTCTCATAAACATTGTCATAATAAAGCGTTATCTCTGTTTGTGCTCCTGCTCCAATACTTACTGGTAGCATAGCCGTTCCAGTTGAAGCATCGAAAGTTGAATTATATCCGGATGTATTATCGTGCATAAAGACGCTGTCAATAGTATAATCTGGCTGTAAAGCAATACCTGTAATTGTTATGGCATCATTTCCTGATGAGCTATTCTTAACGGTCATTGTACCTTTATAATAATCAGTCATTGCAATGCCGATATCGTTGTTCGTTGAATCAGCCATTACGCGGTCGCCCTTTTGTGTCTTATTGGCTGTTCCATGTGTGAGATTATCTGAGAAGAACTTCCTGTCAAGGTAATAGTCAACAAGCCTGTCACAAGTACAGCAATTAGTATCGGTAAACTCATACCTCACGATAAATTTCAGCTTATCACCCAATCTGCTTGTTATTGGAGGGAACCATATAATCATTTCCATATTTGCGTTATTAAGAACTACTGAAGAAGATATGAAATGATAATCGCCCCAGAGGAGTTCTCTACTATAAATCGGTTGCGTTCTGAACGTACCGAACACTCCCTGCAAACCATCAGTTGAAGATGTTCCTGGACCACCAAGCGGGCAAGAAACCGATGAACCTGAAATAACCCAATACGGCTTAAATGCTTTTGCTAAAATTATATCGCTGAATGTGTGATACGATACTGTTGACGTTGGAGTCAGAATCTGTGCACTGACAATAGAAGCAGAAACCCTCGTGATAGGTCCGGGCAATGCAGTTAATGAATTTTTCAACCAGACAAATTGACCTGAGAGTAATGGCAGTTGCCTGATTTGCTCCAATTTGATTCCGATTGTATCGAAGCGCTGGCAGCAATTCTTGCAATTAATTACATCCTGGAATTTACATATAACATCACCATTTTCATCTAAGAAAGTAATGATAATCGGGAAAGATGAAACACCACCAGATAAATCGAAGCATAATTTAAATGGTCCGTAATTACCCGGTGTAAGATGTCCCTGTGTTGCCGGAACATGCCACACAGCTATGTTTGACGGCAGTGACGGGCTCGGCCCGCTCCATCCGGCAGGACCCTGGCCACCTTCAATCATAATGCCGGGCGTTTGGAAACTAACACCGGTTATATTTGGAAAATCGGATGAAGCTGTAAATGTAAACTGCTGGCAGCATTCACCTTTTAACTGGTCATTAGGCGTAGGCTGATATGGAGAATGCTGCATCTTCAATGAATCGCACGTTCCAACACCTTCACCACACTTAATAAAAATTGTATCGTAGCAGATTCCTTTTCCATCCCTTGTCGTCATCGCTACCTGGAGCGGGAATGTAGTAACTCCTGGAGGAAGATTGAAGCACATTTTGAAATATTCGTGTATTCCTGCTGGAAGTCCAACACCACCTCCCGTAAGGCCCGGTGTGAAATACCTGACACCATTTGGAGGATTAGGCATTGCAGCACCCCATCCGGGTGGTATTGAAGGTGTGGAGGCAATTGTAATATTGACACCAGGATTCAAAGGATTGAATGCAAGATAGAATGCACCCGGGAAGTCCATGTTGGCTAATAGCTTGAATATATAGCAGCAATCTCCAAGGTTAGCCGCAGTGAAATCATTAGACTGCGGAATTTTTTCACCTCTTATTTCGAAATCACAGTCATTCTTCTGACAATTAAATGTAACTGTATCGGCGCATAAAACCTTTTTATCTCTGTCTGTCAGCATAATGACAACAGGGAAGCTTGTCGTTCCGGCAGGCAAATTGAAGCAAAGCCTGAAATATTTATTCTCACCTGCTGGTACAAGAGAACTTCCTCCTATTATCGGTGTAGGAAACATAATGCCGTTCCCGCTGGAAATTCCCGCACCCCAACCGGGTGGAATATTCGGTTGAAGAGCTGTACCAATAGTTATCGCAGGATTAATAGGCATAAACGTAGCATAAAAGACACCTGTTATATCATTGGGGGCAACCATGTTTATTTTGAAACAACAATCTCCATTTATATTTGTTCCGACTACAGGAGGCATCTTTTCAACACCTAATTTATAATTGCAACCTGTTGACTGGCATAAGAGGCTTACTGTATCTATACATACAGTTACCCCGTTGGGACTGATATAAGCCACCTCCACGGGTATTGAATTAACCCCGGCTGGTAAATCAAAACATAATCTGAAATAATAATGAGTTCCTGAATGCAAGTATCCGCCGGGTGCCTGGAAACTGACTCCTTGTGCAGGCGGTGTCGGTGAAGGAACACTCCATCCGGATGGATTTGCCGGAGGAACTGCGGATGCTATCAAAATAGCTGCATCCAAAGATGTAAACCTAACTGATAGAATGTCTGTCATATCCATTGCTGCATTTATTTTAAATTGCCAGCAGCAATTACCCTGGTCATTAGGTGTCGGTTCAACCTTATCATATCCAAGTGTTAAACTGTCACACTCCGAACCGGTTTGACAAACAATACTCACTGTATCCGTACATATTGAATTTCCTGCATCATCAATAAGTGCAATTTCCACCGGGAAAGGTGCAGTATTAGCAGGAACATCAAAACATATTTTGAAACTATCATGAACTCCTGAATGTAAAAATCCACCGGGTGCCTGGAATCTGACAAAACTGGATGGCGGTGCTGGTGCTGTCAGGTTCCATCCTGAGGGGCTTGATGGAGGTACAGCCATTGTTATAGGTATTGCTGAATTCAATGATGTAAATCTGACAAAAATAGCATTTGTGAAATTAACCGGAGTAGTGAGTTTAAAGCTATAACAGCAATTTCCAATGTCATCCGGAGTCGGGTTTGCTTTTTCAAAATCTATCTTTAAACTGTCACAATTGTTAGGCTGTTGACATTCAAGATTTAAGGTATCGGTACATATAGCCATATAATCTGCATTTGTATATTTTACTATCAACGGTACAGATGTTACACCGGCGGGAAGATTGAAACAGAGCCTGAAGGAATCATGTGTGCCGGCTGGCAATCCCGGGGCAGAAGCACCCGGAGTCCGGAACCTGACGCCATTAGGTGTCATTGATTGTGCAGAGCCCCACCCTGTCGGCGAGGAGGGCGGCAATGCCGTTCCTATAGTTGTTGCAGCATCAATCGGTATAAATTCAACATACTGGATTTGAGAATAACTCCTGTCTGCTACGAGCTTGATTGTATAGCAGCAATCGCCCTTATCATTCGGGGTTGGAGTAACGTTTAATGGATATAAATGCAGACCTGCACAGATATCGCAGGTTAACTGAACCGTATCGGTACAAACCGGGACACCCTGGGCATTTGTAAAAGTTATTTGCATTGGGAAAGAAGAAACTCCAACCGGCATATACACACATAATTTGAAAAACTGATGAGTTCCGGCTGATAGTTGACGGTTAGGTGTAGGAAATTGAACTCCGTTCTGATATGCAGACGGAGTGCCCCATCCCGAAGGTGATGTGGGTGCAGTATAACTTCCCACATATACACCCTGGTTTAAAGGAGTGAAAATAACATTAGTTATATTTGAATATGTTAGGCCTGAATGCAACGAGAAATTGTAACAACAATCTCCCTGGTCATTCGGTGTTGGATTTACACTTGTATAACTCCATTTCAAGCTATCACAACTCTGTTGTTGCGATAAAGCAGTTTCGAAACTTAATGCAAAAAATAAGAGAAGTGCAATAAGTAGTCCTGAGTATTTTTTCATTGTTAGCTCCTCAAATTTATAATAATCAATTAGTTGACAAATAATTATTTTCAATTTTTAATTATAATTTGCAAGCTGATATTTTTTAACAATAAATATCCTTAAAATTAATGACATGTTTAATTATTTAAATAAATGAATAATTAAATTATAATAAACAAACTTTAATAGGACATTGTGAAAAACCTAAAACACCATTGCAAATATATAAATAAAATATTTAAATTCACAAAACCTAAGATTTATTTTTTTTGATATTAAGAATATTTTTTGTTGTTGATTTATCGTTGATGTGAATAGATGCCGGATTCAAGTGAAATTTCATTTATTGCTTATTAAATATATTAATTATAAAT
>DAHXMP010000384.1 GCA_027371665.1 Bacteroidota bacterium
ACAGAAAGAAACTGATTATTATTTGAAAATAAAAATGATGTTGAAAACATTGGTACAATAAACTTTGTGAAAAATGATGAAAATCTGATTTTTAAATTGATTAATTTAATTAAATGTGATAGCTGGATAGGGCGATGTAACAGTATTTATTCAGTTGGGTATAATCCTAATTTTTCTGATATATCCGATATATCAAAAGACTGCAGGTTTATATTTTATGAGTGCGGTAATGGTATTATTCATATATATGATACCGAGTCTGATACTATTAAACAAATAATAACATTGGATAATGGAATCGAACAAATAAAATTATCAGATAACGGAGATTATCTGGCATTTATTCAGGTTGATAGTGTAATAGGAGTATTTAATGTTAATGAAGGTAAGAAAGTCTTTTCAGCTAAGGAATTTTATCATCCGAACAATATATCATTTTCCAAAGATTCAAAATTTTGTGCCATAACGGAAGAGAATTGGGGAGTTGATATTTGGAATCTCGATGATGGGACATTAAAAAAATCAATTAATACAAATACTTCAAAAAATACCTTTTATAACGAAGGCTACAACTTGTTAGGTAATTATAGCCAATATAATCTTGTAGTTTTGATAGACCCTTACTTGGATTCAATGTCCAATAGATATCAATACAAAAATTATTTTGATTTTAATGGATATTCTATTATTGATTTCGATGCTCCTGCATTCGGTAATTATATTGTCGCAGCCACTACCGACAGTATAGTCAGTATTATGGATATGAACACAAAACAAATAATTAAAAAGTACAGATTATTTGATTTATCCCCTCGAAAAGTTAAAGTTTCGGATAATGGTAAATATATCGCATGTCTTGATGATAATTCGAGTTTGATAGTTTGGGATTCAAAAGATTATATTGTGGGTGTTAATGATACATATTCTGACAATGGTTCTAAATTAAAACTAATAATACAGCCAAACCCCGTTTCCGGAGCAGCTTTAATTAAGTATCAGGTTACAACTCCAGGTTTAGCAAATATTACTCTGACAAATCTGATTGGCAGTGTACAACAAACTCTTTTGAATGAGAGAAAAGATACCGGTGAATACATAATTGAATTTAATACATCGGGTTTGCCTGCAGGTGTATATTTTCTTAGGTATGCTCTCGGAACTCAAAGTGTCGTTACGAAATTTATTTTATATTAAAATTATTGTTGAATGATGGTTGAATATGTTATTTAAAAAGATAATATTTTCAAGATATTTTGTTTTAATTGTATTAGTTATAAATTTATTTTTATTAAATAAAAACACTAATGCAAGTAACTTAATTTGGGAAAAATTAGGTGGGACAGAAAATTACAAAATTGCAATTTCAAATGATAGTAAGTATGTAGCAGCTATATTCAATGATAATATTGGTATATGGGATATGAATAATAATAAGTTGATAAATTATGTCCCAGTTTCATGTTCTGACATTATTTTTATTAAATCCGATTCTGATAGTAATATACTTGGCGTTTTAAGAGCAAATAAAGATATTGAATTTTATTCAATATCAAATTGTAAATTATTATTTGTAGATTCTCTTGACCCTCAACTTTATTATGCTGATGCAAAACTATCAAGAGATGGTAAATATTCAATTTATTATTATATATATGATAATAGGTTCTTTGTTTTTAATAATAATACAGGAGAATTATTATTTCAAGATACAGCATATTATAATCCCAAAAATTTAACTCCTCATGATACTGTTTATACAAAAAAAGTAATTGTTTCAGATGACTCAAAATACTTAGCTGTTGTAACTCATCCACCAACCAATGTTTCATTATTTGATTTTGAACAAAAAAAACTAATCTGGCATGATACTATTAATTTTTGGTGTTATGATGTATTCTTTACTCATAAAAAAAATGATATTGTAATTGCATGTTTTGATAGTTTGTATGAGTATTCTATACCATCAATGAAATTAATTAGAACAATTCCTTATCTTGAAAGCGGGAGAAGTGAGTTTGATTTTTATAAAATATCATCTCAGGATAATTATTTAGGGAAATCATTAGGTGGAGTAATACAGATTCGTGATTTTGCAACAGGTAAATTGATAAACTATACAAATGAACTTAATGATTTTACTTCAAAAATTTACAACTTAAAATATAGATTGAATGGCTTATCAAATTTTGAATTTTCTACTGATGAAACAAAATTATTTTCATTTGATATGGGAGATGGATATGTCTCGTTTGATATTAAATCCGGAAATTTTTTAGATAAATTAAGTTCACACAGGTTATTTCCAACAAGTTCATTTTTTATCAAAAATGGTAAATTTTTAGTAACATATAATGATTTAAATTCATCAAATATTTGGGAAACAAGTACCGGTAAGTTAAATAAATGGTTAAGCTTATCAGGTAGAGAACCTAAAGGGCTTGTAAGTTCTCCTGATGGTAATTCTATTGTTTTCAAATATGGAAACTCTATTAGCTTTTATGACTTTGTTAATGATACTATAATTGATGAAATACCTATTAAAAATGTACATGTTGACCAAATTGATTTTTCAAAAGATTCTGCAACTATGGGATTATTATTTGATGATTCAACGGTAGCTATTTATGATTTAAATACAAAAGCTCAAATTTTTAGTTTAAAAAACGATTTTCGTATCCAATATCTTTCAATTTCACCTGATTCAAAATATTGTGCGATATCTTATTATTATGATTCTGTTGCTTTTTATGATATACATTCAGGAATTCATATAAATACTTGGACAGGTTTTGGTAGAAGTATTCAATTTTCAAATGATGGAAAATTTCTTTTCGGAGAGAATTATGGATATGGTAAAATTTCAATTTATAGATTTATCGGTTCAAAACCTTTTGAATCTTATGAAATAGTAAATACTTTTGACTATACAGACTTATTTTGTTTATTCCCAAATTCCGATTATATAGCAACATTTACCGACAGTGTCAGAATTTATCAATTGAATAATACTCAACCTGTAAGAACATTCCCGGTTATTGAATCAACGGTTTCCAGTCCCGTATCAATAACTATTTCACCTGATGGTAAGTACTTATCAGCTATGAATGATGCAGGTTTAAATGTCTGGGATGTCAGCGACTTAATAACAGGGGTTAATGAAGAAAGTTCAATTATTAAAAATCCTCTGTTCATCAGTGTTTCACCAAACCCCATTTCCGAAGCAGCTATTATTAAGTATCAGGTTACTTCTTCAGGCATAGCAAATATAACCCTGACAAATCTGCTTGGAAGTGTACAACAAATTCTATTGAATGAGAGAAAAGATACCGGTGAATACCAATTGGAGTTGAATACCCATGGTTTGCATGCAGGCGTATATTTTCTTAGGTATGCTCTCGGAACTCAAAGTGTCGTTACGAAATTTATATTATATTAAAATTATTTCACATCCTCTTCCTTTTCGTTAGGTATTCTCTCAGGGCTTTGTCGAAAGGCTGTGAAGTATCTATAAGGTGGTAATCAATGTTGTTGTTCCTGCACTCACGCTTGATTTGAAAAATGAAATCCTTAATTGCCGATGAATAAGACCTCTGTACCTGGTAAGGCTGTGTAACGAGTTCCTCGCCTGTCTCGATGTCCTTAAAGGTAGCCGCCCTGCCGAATTTGAAGTCCAGTTCACGCGGGTCGAGAAGCTGGAAAGCAAGAACCTCATGCTTTTTATGCCGGAAATGATTCAGTGCTTTCATCACAGAAGAAGGGTCATCGAAAAAGTCGCTGATTACAATAACAAGCCCGCGGCGTGAAATCCGCTCTGCAAGCAGGTCGAGAGCTTTTGCAGTCTCCGTCTTATTAGACGGAATGGTCGAGTCAATCACTTTCAGAATTTCGTGGATATAGGACTGCCTCGAGCGCGGCGGCAGGTAGGTATTCACCTGTGTATCGTACAAAGCAATGCCGACGGCATCCCTCTGCTTAATAAGGAGGTAGCCGAGTGCGGCGGCGAGATAAGTGCCATACTCGAATTTCGAAATATTTCCCTTTGAAGCAAAACGCATCGAAGCACTCGAATCGAGGGCTATCACGGAACGCAAATTGGTTTCTTCCTCGAATTGCTTAACGAAATATTTATCCGTTCTTCCGAATACCTTCCAGTCAATATGCCGGATTTCGTCCCCGGGACGGTATTGGCGATGCTCCGCAAACTCAACGCTGAAGCCGTGATACGGGGAGCGATGCAGTCCGATTATGAATCCCTCGACAACGAGACGTGCCTTCAGCTCTATGTTCTTAAGCTGGGCAATCACTTTCGGCTGAAGGTATTTTTTGTGGTTGTTCATAAATATCCGAATCAAATAAATTATGGTTTATTGACGTGATTGAAAGAGCGATAGTATATAACAACGAATTTAACGGCTTCCAATCTATATGCTGGCAGCAGCTATCCGGATAACAATATTAGAAAATTTACTCTTCACAATCATTTTCATTTAAACTCCAGCATTCGGGTAATAAACACCCGCCGGAAAAAATGAAATAAATTATTATTATTAAAAATTTTTATCTTATAATTGTTAAAATTTCATTTATTATTTCTCTTTGTTAGCATGAGAATTGATATTAATTTGAAATTAAATAGTTGTCTTAGAAAACAAATTTATTTTTTAATTTAACTTTCGGATTCACAGCAAAATTTATTTATATTATTAATGAAAAGCAATCGCCTGAATGACACACTTTATCAAAAGTGCATGAAGAAAGTGCTTAAATTTACTCATGTTGCAGAAGTAGGAGTCTGGAATCCCGAAACATCCAACATTTTGGGTTTCATCATTGATGGCATCAGGGCATCGCTCGTAGAGCCCTTACCCGGTAAAATCGAGAGTATAAATCAATATTTCCTGAATTTTAAGAACATCATGGTCTTCCCTTATGCCATATATGACAGGGAAGGAGAACTGGAGCTTTACGACAGGGGAGCTTCGGCATTTGTAAGCGAATTGAAGTCAAGCCCTGCTTTAGCAAATGACAAATATATCGCTAATCCTGAAGACCAAATTACTGTGCAGGCAAGGCTTTTCAGCAGTATAGATGATGGAACTATTGACCTGCTAAGTGTTGATACAGAAGGCTGTGAGTGGTTTGTACTGAAATATATGATTAGTAAGCCAAAAGTTATTTCTTTGGAAACGCACGGCAGAAAGTATGTCAATCCTTTTATAAATGAAATCGTGCAATGGATGAAAGATAATGGTTACATTGAATGGTACAGGGAAAAGAGCGACACAATCTATATCAAAAACGGAACTTTCAAACTCACAGTGTTCGAAAAATTGAGATTATTAATTTAATTTATTTTCTGTTTATTATTTTATTCCTTCACAAACATCCTCGTCTCCCCTCCTGCACGCAGGCAATAGACACCCGCCGGCAGAAACGAAATAAATGTTTTGTCATAAAAAATTTTTATCTTATAATTGTTAAAATTTCATTTATTATTTCTATTTGTTGGGAATGAGAATTGATATTTCAAAAATAATATTATACAGAATAACTCATGTAAATAATCTCGATGATATTTTGTTAAAAGGGATGCTTTGTTCTCCAAATCATGATAAAGCCAATCCTCATTATACACAAATCGGAGACAATTCACTTATACAATCGAGGAGCCTACGAAGCATCCCATTACCACCATTTGGAAGTTTTGGAGATTATGTCAGCTTTTATTTTTGCTATCGTTCACCAATGCTTTATGAGATACAGCGTGGCTTTCAAGTTGGTAAGAAAGAACCGGGAGAAATCATATACTTTGTTTCAAGTATAAAAAAAATAAAAGACGAAGGATGCAAATATGTCTTCAGCGATGGACATGCCGCTGCTTACTCATCTCAATTTTTCGCGAAATACAGTGAACTTAAAAATATTGATTGGAACATTATTAATAGCAAATATTGGTTTGACAATGATGAAGACCCGGACAGAAAACGTAGGAAACAAGCTGAATTTTTAGTATATTCGCATGTTCCGTTGGATGCAGTTATCGGTATTGGTGTTTATAACGAAAAAGTAAAAAATGATGTCGAAGCCTTGCTTCAAAGCTGTAACATAAAAAATTTAATTGTTAAAGTAAAAGAAGATTATTATTACTAAAATGATAACATTAACAAAAGGTGACATCGTTAAGGCTCATACTGAAGCCATTGTGAACTCCGTCAATATTGTCGGAATTATGGGTAAAGGTGTCGCTCTTGCTTTTAAAAATGCATTTCCCGATAATTATAACTCATATAAAAAAGCTTGTGAAAATAAAGAACTCGATATCGGTAAATTATTTATTACTGAAACAAGCCAGCTTTATCCAAAATATATTATTAATTTCCCAACAAAGAAGCACTGGAAAAATCCTTCAAAGTATGAATATATTATAGAAGGCTTGAAGGAATTATCAAAGTTTATTAAAGAAAAACAAATCAAATCAATTGCATTACCTCCTCTTGGTTGTGGCAATGGTAAATTGGAGTGGAACAATGTAAAATTTATAATTGAACTAAACCTGAATGATATTAATGGAGTTGATATTCAATTGTTTGAGCCTTCTTTTGTACCTGCAAATTTTATGAATAGAGAAAAACCGGAGTTAACGCCGGCAAGGGCAATTCTTATTAAACTTTTTAAGAGCTACCAAATATTAGGCTATGAACTGAATTTATTGGTTGCACAGAAACTATCGTATTTTTTACAAAGATTAGGTGAGGATTTACATCTCAAATTTGAAAAAGGCACCTATGGCCCTTATTCACATAATTTGCATCATTTTTTAAGTTTTTTGAATGGTTCTTATTTGATTTTCAATTCTGAAAATAACAGTCCTGATACTTTGATTGAAATCATACAAGATATGATTCCGGATATTGAAGAATTTGCCGGGAATAAATTATCCGATGTACAAATGAAACGGCTGAATGATTCCATAAACCTGATTGATGGCTTCCAAACCCCATTCAGTCTTGAGGTATTGGCTACAGTTGATTTTATTCTTCAATACAATAAGGATTTTACACAAGAAGATATTTTAAAAAATATCAGAAATTGGACAAAACGAAAAAGGCAATTGATGAAACCTTACCACATTGAAGTAGCATACAATAGACTCAATGATTTTAGACATTTGCTTACTTCTAAAGTATCCTGATTGAACTTGTAAAGTATTAGCTCACTGCGCTTATGCTGTATTTCATTAATAAAATCATTTTATTCCTTCACAAACATCCTCGTCTCCCCTCCTGCACGCAGGCAATAGACACCCGCCGGCAGAAATGAAATATCGAGTTCAGTCCGCTCACCTTCTGTCCTGACGCACAGGACAAGCCTTCCGAGCATATCATAAATTTTAATTTCCTGTGGTAACAATTTCCCCGTGCTGACCGTGAGCCTCTCTCCCGCCGGATTCGGATAAATGTTTATTGAAGTATTATCACCCTGCTCTTCCTTAACACCGATAATACCGAAATCGGAGAGCTTAGCACGGTAAACGCCCAATCCATTTGTTCCAGCATATATGTTATTCCAATGTATTTTAATAGAACAAATAGAATAATTTCTCAATCCAGTATTTATTTCATTCCAATTTTTTCCATAATCTGTTGATAAAAATATTCCATTACCCCATGTGCCTGCAAAGATATTTTTATCATAGGCTTCTATCGAATTAACAGCACTATTTTTCAATCCATTGTTTCTTTGCAACCAGCTATCTCCATTATCTGTTGAAAGATAAAATCCACCACCATATGTACCGGCTAATAAATAATATTCATTGATAAATAACGACAAAACAAAAAAATTTGTTAATCCATTATTTTTTTCTGTCCAACTTTCACCATAATTTGTCGAGATATAAATTCCATTATCTCTTGTTCCTGCAAAAATATTTTCATTTCGGATAGCTAAAGAATAAATATATGTATTATTTAATTCATTATTCTTTTGCAACCACGTATCACCATCATCAGTAGAAATATACACTCCCTCAGACGTACCAGTAAAAATGATACTATCATGTGATATAATGGATTTTATTATTAATAGCGATGAACCACAATTTTTCAATGCCCAGTTATCCCCATTATCTGTAGATACATATAATCCGCTATCAGTTCCTGCAAAGATTTTATCTTTATAAATTGATAATGTGTTAACATGTTTATATAAAATTCCATTACATTTTTCTGTCCAATTAACACCACTATTTGTTGATAGATATACTCCAACAATATATGTTCCAACAAAAATTTTATTTCCACTTGTTGCAAAAGATAATACTAAACCATCTGAAAGCCCATTATTACATTCTTCCCACTGCGACCATGAGACACTCACGAATGCAAAAAACAAAAAAATAATGAGACATTTCATGTTCCTTTAATTCAATTTGTATGAGGTTAGTTCTGATTTTCCTACTAATCTTAAATTGTTATTTATATCTATTTCGCAATATTCCATTTTAATAATACCAACACCCGGTTTACAATGAACAACTGTCTTATAATCAGTATCTCCTATATTTTCATAATGATAAGAGCTGAAACTACCTGCAGGAACAACAACCTGCTCGTTTGTATTCAGTACTTTTATCGTACTTTCGCCGGATAAATATGTTTCTCCTGCATAAACAGGATACTTTAATACAATTGTAAGAGTATCAGAATATGTTGAATATTGATAAAATCCATCTGAGAGATTACTATAGTAATTTGGATAGCCATCGTTAATTACTACGTAAATGTGCCTCCCGTTGATAATTGTATCAGAGACAACATTATAACTGCTGCTTGACGTATCTGTTACATTGCCGTGTGAATCATAATTATAAATTTTCATTGTCCAGTAATTTCCTACTTTGAGAGGCCAGATTTCCTTTGCATTTGTCGGTTCCGTTGAATTGTTCTTGCATCCCGAGAAAATAAGGATGACAATAATAAATAATAAAGCGATTAATTTTTTCATCTTTTCACCATGATTTGATTAATAAAATTTTAATTTATTTTGTATGAGATTAATTCAGTTTTCAGAATTAAAGAAAAATTGTTTTGCGAATTTTTAGCATAAGCTTCAATCTTAATAATACCGACTCCCGGTGTACAATAATAAATTGTTTTATTTATAGAATTTCCGGTATTTTCATAATGGCAGCAACTGAAATTGCCCGCAGGTACACTGATTTGCTCGTTCGTAGATTTGATCTGAAATGTATCAATGCCCGATAAAAAAGTTTCACCGATACTAACAGGATATTTAAGGATTAATGAAAGAGAATCCTTGTAAGTTAAGTATTGATAAAATCCATCTGATAAATTACAATAATAAATGTTATTGCTATTGGAATTTATTACTTCTTTGATAACATATAATTGAATACCCTTAATAGTAGTGTCTGAGATTACAGTAAAAGTCGTGTTTATTGTGTCTGTTACATTGCCCAAAGAATCATAACCATGACTTTTCAATACCCAATTATTCCCGACTTTTAGGGGCCAGATTTCCTTTGCATTTGCAGGTTCTGTGGAATTGTTCTTGCAGCCTGCGAAAATAATAAATACACCAATCCCCAAAAAGAAAAGCAGCTTCTTCATTATGAAACCTCAATTTTATTTTACATGATAATATTTAATTATCTATATTTGATATATGAGCTATCTCAGAATTCGCTGTTTGTGTGATTTGTCCATGCTTTTAAGGCATGGCATTTATAAAATAATATTTAACATAATTAGTGTCATACTGAGCGAAGTCGAAGTATGACAGCCTTTGTCAAATCAGTCTTCGACTCCGCTCAGACTGACAATAAGTAGATATAGAATCAATACGCCAGCCTTACTTCCCTGACGTCGCGGATTTTCATCTTGAGAATCCTTTCAACGCCGCCTTTTAGTGTCATTACCGCACCGGCACAGCCTGCACAGGCACCCGAAAGCTGAACGTAAACGATGCCGTCCTCCACGCTTTTCAGCTTGATGTTGCCGCCGTCAGCTTCGATGTAAGGCTTGATTTCTTTCTCTATTACATTTAATACGTTCTGATATAATGCTTCACTTTCCGACATGTTCATTTCCATATTTTAATGATAAATATTTTTCTCAATTATAATAAATAAATTCACGAAAATCAAGA
>DAHXMP010000406.1 GCA_027371665.1 Bacteroidota bacterium
GTATGCTGGCATTGTTTGTTTCAAATACAGGGCAAAGAATGAGCTCAGTTACGGCTTACAGGATTATCAATAAATCTATGAAAGGTGTTACGGAAGCAAAAAGAAAAAGCCCTCATGTGCTGAGGCATTCTTTCGCTACCCACATGCTGGATAATGGTGCCGATATTCAATCGGTTAGCGAAATGCTGGGACATTCTTCTCTCTCCACAACGCAGATTTATACTCATGTTTCAGTTGACCGACTCAAAGAAACCTATAAAAAAGCACACCCCAAAGCGTAGATTATTAATAATTATAAACAAATGTATTTAATTTTACTCTTAGCATTTTATTTGCGAATTTTGTTTTTTTATTGATTTACAATAATTGGATAATGGAAAAAATAAAAGTATCCGTAATCGGTGCGGGTCATCTCGGGAGCATTCATGCTAAACTTTGGAAAAGCACTTCTAATGCGGAATTGGCAGGCATTTTTGATATTGATAAAGAGAAAGCCCTACATGTAGCCAGAGACAACGATATTAAAATTTTTAATACAATTGATGACGCAATCTTTTCATCAGATGCTGTAACAATTGCCGCCCCGACTTCTTTACACTACGAAATCGCAATAAAATGCATCGAAAACAAGGTTCATTGTTTCATAGAGAAACCAATAACTGCATCATATTCCGAAGCTGAGGAACTGATAGCAAACGCAAAAAATAATGATGTCATTCTACAGGTTGGACATGTCGAGAGGTTTAATCCTGCTTTAATAGCACTGAGGGATTACAACCTCGACCCAATGTTTATCGAAGCTCACAGGCTCAGCCAGTTCAAGCCGAGAGCCATAGATGTTTCGGTAATTCTCGACCTTATGATTCATGATATTGATATAATGCTCTGGCTGATAAAATCAAAAGTTTCCAAAATAGATGCTAACGGTGTTGCAGTGCTGACGAATACAACTGATATAGCAAATGCAAGAATCACTTTTGATAATGGGGCTGTGGCTAACCTGACTGCATCACGCATTTCGGCTAATCCAATGAGGAAGATGAGGATTTTCCAGCCGAATGCATATATATCAATGGACTTTGGCAGGCAGGATGTTGAGGTATTCAGAATCCTCGATGACGATGACAAAATAGAAGGAAATGCCGTCCCTGCATCAATGTTAGGTACAATAGAGGCAGGCATCCATAATAAAAAAATATATTATGAAAAGCCGGAGGTCCCGGAAATAAATGCTATAGCCGAGGAACAGCGGTCATTCATCGAAGCTGTTGCGAACGGTTCTCCTGCAGCTGTTAGTGCCGAAGAAGCGGCAGAGGCATTGAGAATTGCAGAAATGATTTCTGAACAAATTGGAAAATAAAATGATAATCCATACAGATATTTTCTTATCATTTGCTAAGTCATCCTGAGGGGAGCCGAAAGATGGCAGAAGGGAAGATTCATCGTTCCGTTCCGGATGAAAGTCGTAAAAATTATTGATTGATTAGTATAAGAAAATTTTCTTCATTAATAATTTCAACCCCGAGCTTGAGTGCCTTTTCATACTTGCTCCCCGGATTGTTACCTGCAACCACAAAACTTGTATTTTTGCTTACAGAACCTGTAACCTTGCCACCGAGAGATTCGATTTTTGCTTTAGCTTCGTTTCTCGTCATCGAAGAAAGTTCGCCCGTCAAAACAAAAGTCTTACCTGAAAGTTTCATATCCGAAGATGAAAGTTCCTCATCACGAAGTTCCATGCAAACACCTGCAGTTCTCAGGCGGTTAATTATTTCAATCTCTTTGGGATTTTCGAAATGCTGAATTACAGACTGAGCCATTTTTTCGCCGATTTCAAAAACTGAGGTCAGTTCATCTGTTCCGGCTGACATAAGATTGTCTATTGTTTTGAAATTCCGGGATAAAATCTTTGCAGCACCTTCGCCGATAAATCTTATGCCGATAGCATAAAGAACACGGCTGAACGAAATATCCTTACTCTTTTCGATTGCGACAAGAAGATTATCCGTGCTTTTCACTCCCCACCTATCAAGAGATGTTAATTTTTCCCTGAAATTTTTTAAATCATATATGTCGGCGATATTTTTTAAGAACCCCAGATTTACAAGCTGTTCAACGACCTTCTCGCCCAAGCCTTCTATATTCATTGCATTCCTGGAAGCAAAATGCTCGATTCGCCTTCGAATCTGCCAGGGACATTCGGGGTGATTGCAGTAATAATGGGATTCGCCTTCGGGCCTGATAATCGTGCTTTTCAAATCGCAGGGACAAACTTCAGGAAATTCAAATTCTACTGCATTTCCCGGACGCTTTTCTAAAACTACTCCTGTAACTTTTGGAATTACCTCTCCGCCTTTTTCAATAATAACCGTGTCACCGGCTCTTATATCGCGTTCTGCGATGTAATCTGCATTATGGAGTGTAGCCCTGCTGATTGTTGAGCCGGCGAGAAATACCGGTTCGAGTTCGGCAACAGGTGTAATTATTCCGGTTCTTCCTACCTGCAATGTTATACCACTTAAAACAGTTTCAGCTGTTTCAGCTTCGTATTTGTAGGCTATTGCCCAGCGAGGAGTACGGGCTACCGAACCTAAAATGTTCTGTTGTTTCAGCGAATCAACTTTAAGGACAATCCCGTCAATCTGAAAAGGCAATTCATGTCTTTTCTTCTCCCACATATTAATAAAATCGAAAATCTCATCAAGATTCCTGCATACACTGACAGCTTTCCCAATAGGAAAACCAAGTTGTTTCAATAATCCGATATTTTCACTATGTTTATTTAAAGAAAATTGATTGGAATAAAAATAATAGGAAACAAACATCAGCTTTCTTCTTGCCACTTGTTTCGGGTCAAGAAGTTTTAAAGTGCCGGCTGTAAGATTTCTCGGATTAGCATAAGTTTTCTCACCCGATTCAGTTCTCGACTCGTTGATAGCAAGGAAGTCGGATTCAAGCATATAAACTTCTCCCCTCACCTCGAAATCAGTAACCTTCAGATTTCCAATTTTAACTTCATTAACGGCTAAAGGAATGTTCTTAATTGTCTTGGCATTTGCTGTTATGTTATCCCCAGCATTACCATCACCCCTTGTAACTGCCGTTTGAAGCTTCCCGCCGGAATAAATAAGGCTGAGAGCCACACCGTCGTATTTTAACTCCGCAATATAATTAATTTCTTCTTCGGGCAATCCTTCACGAACTCTTCGGTCAAAATCCGCAACTTCTTCCAAGCTGTATGTATTTGACAGGGAAAGCATGGGAATAGAATGAGCAACCCGTTCAAATTCCTTTTGGGGTTCTCCTGATACCCTTTGAGTTGGAGAATCGTCTGACAAAAACTCTGGATATTTTTTTTCTAATTCACTCAATTCCGCAAAGAGTGCCTTTTCATACTTGCTCCCCGGATTGTTACCTGCAACCACAAAACTTGTATTTTTGCTTACAGAACCTGTAACCTTG
>DAHXMP010000411.1 GCA_027371665.1 Bacteroidota bacterium
ATATAACATTGTTAATATAAAAAAACCAAACTCTCAAGGATTTTATTTGGTTTCTGATTCATCAAAGCATCTAATAATTCTTAAAAATAAAGATTTATCTAATAACTTAGCTGAATGGAGCACTTATGTAATAGCAGGAAAATTTATGTCTAAACTTGATAGGTTATTATTTGTTCTTGCTGACAGTAAATTTGAAAATAATATTGAATACTTCCATTTCAATGAAGCATATTTATTGGAAAAGCCAACCCCTAAAAAATTCCTTGAAGCATTTGAGAAAAACAAATTGATGATTGATTTACGGATGCACATAAAAGGATCGGGTGGTGTTAGAAACCATGGAACAGGATTTAGAATTTCAGAACAAAATCTTATTGATTTATATTCAAGTAAAAAACAATTAATATAATTTTTATGTAATTTTAATCTTATTATTCTATAAAACATCCTTCTTGCACTAATCCCTCTCCCTATTCGTTTGTCGTTCCTAAAAAAATTCTTAATTAATACTTGCAAGGGGTATAAAATGTCTGAAAAAGCGTTGAGCGGTGAAGTATATTTTCCTTCAAAGGATGTTATAAATAATGCACATATAAAAGACTGGAACAAGCTGAATGAACAAGTCAAAGCCGATTACACAGGGTTCTGGGCAGAACGGGCAAAAGAGCTTCACTGGTTTATAAAATTCGGCAAAGTCCTCGACGATTCGGATAAACCTTTCTATAAATGGTTTACAGGCGGCAAAACAAATTTATCTTATAATTGCCTCGACAGGCACTTGGACACACCAAGGAAAAACAAGCTGG
Organism: Bacteroidota bacterium; assembly: GCA_027371665.1. Classification (GTDB taxonomy): domain Bacteria; phylum Bacteroidota; class Ignavibacteria; order Kapaibacteriales; family UBA2268; genus DAHXMP01. The sequence continues at coordinate 807 of DAHXMP010000411.1, forward strand.
CTCTTATCTGGGAAGGTGAAAACGGCGAACACCGCACTATGAGCTATTTCCGGTTACATAAAGAAACCTGCAAATTCGCTGCGATTCTCAAAAGCCTCGGAGTCAAAAAAGGCGACAGGGTTACGATTTACATGGGCAGGACACCCGAAATAGTTACTGCCATGCTTGCCTGTGCGAGAATCGGGGCAATTCATTCAGTCGTTTACGGCGGCTTTTCAGTCGAAGCATTGCACGAAAGAATCGAGGACAGCCAGTCGAGAGTGCTGATTGTCGCCGACGGTGCTTATCAGCGTGGAAAAATCATTCCCCTGAAACAAATCGCAGACGAAGCCCTGCAAAGAGCAGGAACAGTGGAGCATGTACTCGTTATCAAACGGACAGGGCAGGAAGTCAACATGGAACAGGGACGGGATATGTGGTTCCACGAGCTTATGAATCTGCCGATTGTTACTAACCACTGCCCGCCCGAGGAGATGGATTCCGAAGACCCGCTTTTTATTCTTTATACATCCGGAACAACTGGAAAATCAAAAGCCATACTGCACACTCACGGAGGCTACATGGTCGGTGTTTATACGACATTGAAATATGTGTTCGACATAAAAGATGAAGACAGGTTCTGGTGTACGGCTGACCCGGGCTGGATTACAGGGCATAGTTACATTGTTTATGGACCTCTTTTGAACGGAGCCACAGTCTTCTTATACGAGGGTTCACCCAATTATCCTTATCCGAACCGCTGGTGGCAGATGGTCGAAAAATACGGAATCACTATTTTATATACTGCACCGACTGCAATTCGCGGGCTGATGAGATTCGGCGAGGCTTGGGCAAACAGGCACGACCTGTCATCCCTTCGTTTGCTCGGTTCAGTCGGCGAGCCTATTAATCCCGAAGCGTGGAAATGGTTTTATAGGGTGATCGGTAAGGAAAAATGCCCGATTATGGATACATGGTGGCAGACAGAAACCGGTATGTTCATAATTGCACCTGTGCCGAGTTTACCTCTAAAACCAGGCTCGGGTACAAAGCCCTTCCCCGGAATAGAAATGGACATATTGGATGAAGAAGGCAAACCTGCCGGCACGAATGAAGAAGGTTTTCTCGTAATCAAAACCCCCTGGCCTGCAATGGTAAGGGAAATTTACAAAGACAGGGAGAGGTATATCGAGCAATACTGGAAAAAGTACCCGGGCTATTACCTTACCGGCGACAGTGCCAAGTGTGACGAAGACGGCTATTACTGGATTATTGGAAGAGTAGACGATGTCATTAAAGTATCGGGTTATCGTCTCGGAACGGCTGAAATAGAGAGTGCACTCGTCAGCCATCATGCAGTTGCAGAGGCAGCAGCAATAGGCGTTCCACATGAAATCAAGGGTAATGCCATACATACATTTGTAATCTTAAAGCAGGGAATCGAAAAAAGCGAAGCTCTTGCCGAAGAGTTGAGGAAATACGTCAGCCACGAAGTGGGGCCTATCGCCAAACCCGAGTCAATCGAGTTCGTTGATTCACTGCCAAAGACGAGAAGCGGAAAAATCATGCGTCGTGTATTAAAAGCAAAGGTATTGGGTATTGACCCGGGAAATATCTCGACATTGGAAGAATAACCGTTTCCAGAAATAAAGCATCCTTATTTTCTTTAAATGGTTCAAATTATTTTTTTTATATATATCCGATATTCCATAATTTGCCAGTCTATAATAATGATTTAATAAAATTTTTTTAAAAAGCAGAGCTTTATTGTAAAATAACAGGAACAATGGAAAACGGCGAAAAAATCAAGGTGTTAATCATTGACGGTTCTGCTGTTAACAGGAACATCTACAGGGATGAGCTATCGAAGGACCCTGACTTACAGGTTCAGACCGAACCCGATATTGATTCTGCAAACTATGCCGTAATCGAATCTTCCCCTGACGTAATCTGCCTCGACATAGAAACCACACAAATGGAGGGCATTGAATTTATAAGAAACATAATGCCTAAGCACCCGCTCCCTGTAATTGCAATAAGCTACCTGACATTGAAAGGTAAACATATAACACTTCAGGCTCTCGAAGCAGGTGCCGTGGATTATGTACCGAAACATACAACAGATTTAAATAGGTCTTTGAAAGACCTGATGACTGACCTGAATGCTAAAATCAAGACTGCATCACAGGCAAATGTTGCTCACTGGATAAATAAAAAGTTTGAATACCTTAGGCGACTCCCTGAATTTGATAAGGATAAAGCAGCGAAGCTATCCGATAAAGTAGTCGTAATTGGAGGCTCGATAGGAGGCATTGAAGGCTTGAGAAAAATGATTACGAGATTCCCGACAAATATGCCATGTGTGCTTGTCGTCCAGCATATATTGCCTGGGTTTTCAAAGACACTGGCATACAGGCTCGATGAAATTTCGGGGATGAATGTTAAAGAAGCAGAATCAGGGGATGTTGTTCAGCCCGGGTTCGTATATATTGCACCCGGAGATTTTCACATGAAGATTATCAGAAGCGGAGGCAAGTTTGAAATTACCTGTGAAAGCGGCGAGAAGGTTAACGGGCAAAGGCCTTCGATTGATGTGCTAATGTTTTCGATTGCTGAATATATTGGTCAAAATTCAATCGGAATTCTCCTTGCAGGTAATAGTAATGACGGTGCTTTGGGTTTGAAGGCTATGAAAAATTCAGGAGCAAAAACAATAACACAGGACCAGCCTTCGAGTATATTTTACCAGGCACCGAAAGCTGCACTCGAATACGGGGGTGTTGACACACAAATGCACCTGGATGATATAGCCCTTGGGATTATGAAGATGCTGACAGGAGAAGCAGAGCCACAGCAATCGCTGGATTTCAATAAATAAATCAAATCATTAATCTTCAACCGAGATTCTTCTTTTTCTTCTCCTTTTCTGATATAATCTTAAGAAAATAATTCCTGTTATTATTACAAGAAGGACCGGAAATAAAAGTGTACCATATAATTTGAAATAATGTTCGGCTACACGCCAGTTTGAACCGAGGAGCAACCCCGTATAAATTAAAAAGCTGTTCCATAAAAAAGCACTGACAGCCGAAAGAAGTACTGTTTCACCGAGATTCATTTTGTACATACCTGCAAGAAACGAGACAACAGCCCTTGTTCCGGTGAGAAACCTATTCCCGACAATAATCAGGTATCCGTATTTTTTTAATAATCTTCCCGGCTTTTTAATCGTTTTCTCATTTATGAATTTAAATCGCGGTGATTTTACGATTCTCTCGCCTAATGCTGAACCAAAGCGGTACATGACTGTAAACCCGACGGTTGAACCGATTGTTGCAGAGATAACCAGCGGGAAAAATTCCACAACATTGATACCAACAAGAGTGCCCATAAAAATAAGTACGGTATCGCTCGGTACCGGTGGGAAAAGATTCTCGGTTAATGTGAGAAGCAAAGCCGCTGCGAGCACCCACTGCCAGGGGACATTTGATAAAAAATGTACTATCGGTTCTAACATATTAATAACCTCAACTATGAGAAGAAAATAAAGATAAAAATTTATATTAATATATAAAAAGAAAATTTTGGTATTTTCATGGAATTATTTCAATTATACTTTAAAGCCTTTACAAGGTATTTATTTCTTCCTCTAATAGCTGAAGTGAAAACATTTCTGCATATTTGCCGTTTAATTGCAAAAGTTCTTCATGAGTGCCGGATTCGGATATCCTTCCGTCTTCCATTACTATTATATTATCGCATCTCATAACCGTAGAAATCCTGTGGGATATAATCAAAGTTGTTCTGCCGTTCATCGAGTTGTACAGTTCGTTGAGAAGTTGTTTTTCGGTTTGTGAATCAACTGCCGATAGAGCATCGTCGAGAATGAGGATTGAAGGATTTTTGATTAAAGCACGTGCTATTGCGAGTCTCTGCTTCTGACCTCCCGAAAGAGTGATGCCTCTTTCTCCGAGGATTGTGTCATACTTATCGGGGAAGGAAAGTACTTCTTCGTGAAGCTGGGCAATTTTGCAGAATCCGGTTATTTCTTCAGGCGTGGCATCAGGTTTACCGAATTTAATATTTTCCGAGATGCTGAGAGAAAACAGAAAAGGTTCCTGCGGAACAACTCCGATTCCTATTCTCAGTACATCGAGGGGAATTTTTCTGATATCGCGACCGTCAATTTTCAGAATTCCACTACTAACGTCAAATGACCTCGGGACAAGATTTACGAGCGAAGTTTTACCTGAGCCGATACTGCCGACAATTCCGATGGCAGTACCAGGGTCAATTTCCAGGTTAAGCTCGTCGAGAGCATTGAATGTACCGGAATTATATTTTAATGATACATTATCAAATTGGATAGCACCTTTAATATTTTGGATTGTATAATCTGTATCGGAATCTTCCAGGATTTCGGGAACAGAATCGAAAATGACGCCGAGTCTTGCTGTCGAAGCGGCGGCTCTCTGGACGATGTTGGTAACCCAACCGATTGCGGCAATAGGCCATATCAGCATGTTTACATAAATGAAGAATTGTGTGAGTTGTCCAAGTGTAACTCTTCCTTTCATTACTTCAAGCCCTCCGTAACCAAGAACTGTTATATTTGATAATCCAATCAGAGTAACAATAATCGGCACGAATAAAGACTGGTATTTTGCCAGTTTCATGTTTTTGGAATAATAATCCTCGCTTAATTCACCGAATCTTTTGTATTCGTAAGCTTCCCTGATGTAAGAACGAATAATTTTTATTCCTGAAAAAGTTTCCTGTGCCCGGGCTGTGAGATGGGAAAACTGTTCCTGAACATTACGGAAAGAAGTATGAACCTTGTTCCCGATATAATATACCGATACTGCGATAACAGGCAGTGGAATTAACGAAACCAGCGTCAGCCTTACATCGAGGCTGAGCATGAAATACATAACGAAAGTAAAAGCAGTAAGCGTATTAGCCGTATACATAATCGCCGGGCCTAAAAATTCTCTTGCAGCAGATATATCGTTTGATGAGTGAGCCATTAAGATTCCGGCAGGATTTTTTTGAAAAAAACTCATGGATTGTTTTTCGATTGACAGAAGGAAATCTTTTCTCAAATCGTATTCAATCAGCCTCGATGAGACAATAATAGTCTGGCGTGTCAGAAACATAAATAATCCCGAAAGAGCTGTCAGTGCAAGGATTAGAAAGACAGATAAAATAATTTCTTTTTCGGAGAACTTAGCGAACTTTATTGTGTCAATCGTATTGCCTACAACACGGGGAACTATCGTTGCCGTTATATTTGATAATGTTACAAAGATACTTCCCGAAATGAGATTCTTCCGGTATCTCTTTAAATAAGGCAATAATCTTAATAATTCTTTCATTGATATATAAATTGAAATTGATTTTCATTATCTCGCATTATAGGATGATTTATTGTTTTTGAAAATAAAATTCCGTAAATATCCGTTTTAAATATTTTTTATAATCAAATAATATTAATAAACCGAAAAAAAATCAAATTTATTCATTTAATCGTGAAATAAGGAGTGTTCATGAATAATGTAAATTTCTTCAAAATTAATTTTATTATTAAGCACAAAAAGAAAATAATAAAGTTCCTTTTTTTATTCTTAATAACAGTGGCTGTTAATTTTAGTGCGTTTTCACAATTCAAAGAAATTCAACTCACATCTCCTGCAGATGGAGAAGCATTAACCAAAAATTCCGTATCTTTTCAATGGGTGCCTTTAAACGAACAAAATATTACATACAAAATGACACTGGCAAAGCTTTCACAGGATTCAGGGATGAAAATAAAAA
>DAHXMP010000151.1 GCA_027371665.1 Bacteroidota bacterium
CATAAGCATCAGCTTCGGATTTAATATAATTCATGGCGGCAAGTTTATTGTCGAGCTTAGATTGTTCATCTTCATTATCGGCTTTAGCTGAACCTTCGGGATTAGAGAAAGCCTGTCCATTGAAAGCAACTAATCTTGCTCTGAAGGGTTTCTTGTTACCAGTTGTATTAAAATCACAGTAAATTGACCAGTAATCAATTGGAACAAATTTTTGAATTTCAGTCTCACGCTGGCAAATCATTCTTAAAGCAACGGATTGAACTCTTCCGGCTGAAAGTGATTTTGAGGTTTTATCAAGCATAGCCCTCGACAAGAAAGGAGAGACCTGGTAGCCGATTAACCTGTCCATAACACGGCGCGCCTGCTGGGACATAAATAAATTTTCATCGAGGTTCCTCAGTTCTTTCAGGCCTTTTGTTATACCCGCTTTTGTAATTTCATTAAACAGAACTCTTTTTATATTTGGATTGACTTCTTTTACTACTTCGGCAATATGCCATGCAATAGCTTCACCTTCACGGTCAGGGTCAGTTGCCAGTAAAACATCCGTTGAATTTTCGGATAATTGTTTTAATTTTTTTACAACTTTTGTCTTACCCTTGATAACTTCATATTGAGGTTGAAAATTTTTCTTTACATCAACCCCGAGACGGAATGTGACAAGGTCTTTTATGTGTCCCACCGAAGCTTCAACGAGATAATTTTTACCAAGGTATTTATTTATTGTTTTGGCTTTCGCCGGTGATTCCACAATCACTAGAGTTTTATTAGCCATCTATTGCTCCAAATAATAAAATTTTTCTTTCCGTTAAAAAAACGAATTGCAAATATACGAAAAGTAAATTTTCCAATTTTAACACTAAAGAATTTTTTGCTTCGTTAAAAGGACATAACGTTAAATGGAAATATTTATTTCCTGATTTATCTAATCAAAAAGAAAAATCCATTTTTTAAACTATATATAGGAGTAATTATGGCATTATTAGTTGAGCACAATGCACCAAAGTTCAAAGGTTTTGTTGTTGTTGGCGGAGACGTATCGAAATTAAACGCCGACAATGCATTTAAAGAAATATCTTTGGATGATTATAAAGGTAAGTGGGTTGTTTTGTTTTTCTATCCACTCGATTTTACTTTTGTATGTCCTACTGAAATAGAAGAATTCGGAAATACATACGAGGAGTTCAAAAAAATCAACTGCGAAGTGATTGCATGTTCGACGGACAGCAAACATTCTCATCTTGCCTGGAGAAGAACACATCCTTCTTTGAATAATCTTCCATATCCGATGCTCGCAGATTTTACCCGCGAAATATCCCGGAGCTATGAAATTTTAAGAGAAGAAACTGGTTATGCTCTTCGCGGATTATATATCATTGATCCTAACGGAATGCTGCAATACAGTGTAATACACACGGAAGATGTAGGAAGGAATTCAGCCGAAGTTCTAAGAGTTATAAAGGCATTACAGACAGGTAAACAGACACCATGCAACTGGACTCCCGGTCAAAAGACTCTGAATTAATATAATCTATAAAATAAAAAAACCCATGCTTCAAAACATGGGTTTTTTTTATTTCAAAATTTAACAAACTATCTTGCGATTATTAATTTTTTGGTTTTCATAGTATTAGGAGTAATCAACTGATATTCATAAATACCTATTGAAAGAGATTTCAGGCTGAACGAACGATAGCTGACACCTTTTGGAAATTTTTCATTATTAATCAACAAATCAACCTGGTTTCCTCTTAAATCGAAAATGATAAGGGATACTGTATTTTCTTCGCCGAGATAAAAGCTGAATGTTGTGATATCATCTGTAGGATTGGGATATGTTTGATACAAATCAGTACAACCGCAGGTATCAATTTCAGTATCATGGGAAAAAATGTTCTCAAAACTAATATAAAATGAGTGAAATTCAGAAACATTTTTGCTGTCCGGATTAACTTTAACCTGGGCATTCAGACAATATGAACTAAAAGAAACAATAAAAAGCATTATAAAATATTTCAATTTGGACCTCAACAAATAAATCAAATTAATTGACAATTATACAAAACAAAAAAACCAATAAAACATTAGAAGAAAAAAAGAAATAATTATTATTAAATAAACATAAAAATTAAA
>DAHXMP010000435.1 GCA_027371665.1 Bacteroidota bacterium
GGAAATAACAAAAAATATTCTCGATTGCAGTGGCAATTATGATAAATCTATATTCACGAGACTTGACCCGGTGGGTACTATTGCTTTTGCAAACATTGAATTTGATTTCGGAAAGTCAACTATCAAGGCTGGATCTGAAGAGATAATTAAGCACATTGCAGATTTTATGAAAATTAACGAAAGTATGAAAATCGAAATAATAGGTCATACAGATGACATTGGAACGGATGAATTTAATATGACACTTTCTCTTGAAAGAGCATATTCAGTAATGGAAGAATTATTGAAACAAGGAATAAGCAGGAAGAGACTTTCATTAGAAGGTTTGGGGAAGTCGAAACCTATTGTTCCGAATGATACTGAAGAAAACAGGAAAAAAAACCGTAGAACCGAATTTGTTATAATTGAAAAATAATCAAAATTTTTATGAATTTATTTATTAGATAAAATTATAATGAAATGAAATAATGGGAAGAAGATTAAACCATATAAATCTGCTGATTTTCTTATTATCCTTTATACTTTTAAGAAATGTTTCTGAATCGCAGATAGTAAAAGATACTTTGAGAGGTACTGTTGGTGAGGAACTTTGTATAAATTTTTCCCTGCTTAATGACACAACCATAATTGGAAGCAGTATGACTTTCAGGGGGAAATTTAAATTGAGCAATCCGACTGTTTTTTATCCTGAAAATCTGGTAAAGAATGATAAACATACGATAGCCGAAGCAACGATAAAAAGGTTTAATGATTCGATTTATACTTTTTCTATAATTATGAATGATATAGCAGTGTCAGATAAGTTTATCGGATTCAGCCTTTGTGGCGAAGCTCTTGCAGGGTCTGATTCGATATGCGTTGTTTATTTTACTGATGATACACTGAATGATTATGACTACGATAATTTCAAATGTGTAATTATTACGAAATCAATTGGAACACCACTGCCATACATAAGATTTGCCACACTTGAACAAAATTATCCTAATCCTGTTCCCGGAGGAATTTCAACAAAATGGTTCTATAGAATAGATAAAACTTCGGAAATTGTTTTTTCTGTAATAGATTATTTAGGAAGGGAAACTGTTGTTGAAAAATTAAATGAACAACCCGAAGGAATAAATGAATTTTCATTAGTGCCAAGTTTATTTTTTATATCCGGCTTGTATTGGCTTAAAATGACAACCAACTCGGGTTCAGTTATAAAGCCTTTTATTATTTTGAATTGATAAATTATGGTTATACGATTTGTAAATATTACAACGTTTGTATTTTTACTAAGCCTTTCATTGTGTCTCTCACGGAAGGCATCTTATGAGGACTCAGTATTAAACCTTGAGGATTTAAATCCATATGATTATGTATTTAAACCTGATTATAAAATTGATGCATCTTATGGATGGTTCCCAAAGCCGACAATTAATTTTTACAATCTGGCACTCGATTTTCAAACAGGTGATATATATGATATAGCCCATGATATAAGGCCATCAGGTTTTGTAACCACAAATTCTTCTTTCACGGGTTCTAATCTTATTTCGAGAAATGAAAGAAAAATTATGAGGAAAAATGAAAATAATGAAACAGATGATGATTATCCTGCAACGTCTTATGAAAGTTATGGCTTGAATTTCAGGTTTACTCCTTATATTCCCCTAATATTTAGGATACATGCGATATTGTCAATTAATGATGGAATGCTGTTTTCAGTTGACGAATCAAGAAGTTTTCTGAATTTAAGCGGTTCCAAACAAAACTTTAAAGAAGCAGGTATTGCCTATATAAGTGAAATTACATTAAACAGCGGGATTAACCTGATAATACCTGTCTATGGTGCTTTTGCAAATATCGAGGTTCCACTGCAATCATATTATTATCTTTCGTTAGGGGTTTCGGGTGCCTATGTAGTGTCGAGTGATTTGACCCAATACTCGCAAATTGCCGATGCTAAGGAATCGCTGCGATACTCCAATGGACAAGATACGATTAATTTAATGAAACGAGAAAGGCTCTCCGATTTAAACAAATTCAGATATTATGCCGATGTAGGAATTGGTTGGGAACTTGACATCTATAAAATCGGAATAGGTCTTGAAGCTTATGTATCATTACCTATGAATTCAGTTGTAACTGATGAACAATGGAAACAATATATAATCGGATTGAGAATGTCCGTGAATTTTCTGGGATTCTTCAACTTATAAGTATCATTGCCTTATAAATGTTATTCCATCGAGGACCATAACCCATTTTCCATCGTTTTCCCGGGGGAGTTGATTTATTTTCATTGTCGGTCCTAAACCGATTGCTTTTATCGAAATAGAATTAGCATCGGAAAATTTCACTGCTCCGCCGCTAATTGTCGTATTGCCGACATGAGAATTTCCTTCGCCATTTGCCCTGATAACAATCGTATCCTGAGTATCTGAAATCCATGTTCCAACAAATGATTTTTTGTTATCGGGAATGGGAACTTTTTTCTCGCAACCAGTAAATAAATAAGAAAAGGAAATAAACAGTAAAGCTGCTGAAATAAAAACCACAAACTTTTTCATAAAATTCTCCGAAAGTTGAGGAAAAGATTTTATTAAGATAAAAAATTTTGATAAATAAATAATTAAAATTTATTTGACAATAATTTTAATTTAAATTAGTTATGCAACCCCCCCCCCCCCCCCCCCC
>DAHXMP010000440.1 GCA_027371665.1 Bacteroidota bacterium
TCGGTCAATTGATAATAATTCGGTTGGTACGGCTGCTCGAAATATTGTGTGAAATAAGAAGTTTCATCATGGTTCAAATATGAATAAAAAGCATCAGCAGTCAGTTCTTCCCCTTTTTTATCGAACCGTAGCCTGTAATTCAGGCTCATATCTAAATTAGGCATATTTGAACCATGATGAAACTTCTTATTTCACACAATATTTCGAGCAGCCGTACCAACCGAATTATTATCAATTGACCGACAATGGACATAAAAATAATACTTATACATTTCAAACCGATTATGTTTATCCATTCGATGACAGCACGAAAATAGAAACCGGGTTGAAAGCTACGCTACAGACGATGAATTCACAAAGCGGATATTATACTAAATCAGATTCTATAAGTTACTGGATAAATGACCCCACCAAATCGAATGATTTTATTTATGACGAGGACATTTATGCAGCATATGCGATTTTTTTGAGTCATTTTGATAATTTCCTCTATTCATTTGGTTTGAGGATAGAACAAACAGTTACTAAAGGCAACCAGGTAACAATTAACCAGGTGGACAGGGAACATTATTTAGACTTCTTTCCGAGTGCAACAATCGGATATAAGCTGAACCCCTTGCAGCAGATTCAAATCAGCTACAGCAGGAGAATCGAGAGGCCTCATATATGGCATCTTAATCCATTTGTCGAGTATATTGACTATTATAATGTGATGTATGGCAATCCTAATCTTAAGCCTCAATATGTTGATATGCTTGAGCTTGGATTGATACAAAATTTTTCAAAATTTACAATTACGCCTTCAATATTTTATAACAGAACAACAGATGATTATGATAGAATTACCGTTTTAATGCCTAATGGAATAATAGGCACGACATGGGATAATATATCAACGAGATATTCTTACGGATTTGAATTCAATTTATCGGGGGAAACATTTAAATGGATGAAACTTAGTCTTAACGGTTCTTATTATAAGTATATCGTTGAAGGAAATAAAAATTATTCAGGGCAAACTCAATCCGATTATAGCTGGAATGCCAGGCTGAATGCTACCATCATGCCTATGAAGCCGCTGTCATTCCAGGTTACAGGCTTTTACAGAGCCCCAACTCTAACTGTGCAAGGGAAGCGTTTCGGTTTTTATTCAATAGATATCGGTGCAAGATATGATGTGCTCAATAATCTTTCAATATTATTTCGTGCAGGTGACATTTTTCATACTATGGTATTTCACAACACATCGAGCGGAGTGGACTTCTTTTTCGAAAACAACATGAACAGGCTTTCGCAGGCTTTCTCCGTAGGCTTGCAATACAAAATCAACGAAGGAATCAAGCAGAGAGAGAAACCGATTAATAACGAAGGCGGCGGCGAGGATGACAGTTTGTTTTAGCTCTTAAGATATCAAATCATTAAAAATAACTGCCTAAACTTAGGCCGAAAAAAGGTATCAAACCCCGATTTGCCGAATAATAGGGCGTCAAAGCGAGCTTAAATATAAAACCTTTATCAGCAACAAAACGATAACCGATATTCCCAATAAATTTCAATGCTTGAAGGTCTATATCATATTCTTTCTGTTTACGGGCATAATCGAATAAAACACCTGTTCCTATTTCAAAGCAATGTTTTTTACCATAAATATAATTAATCATAAGCGGTGAACCGACATTAAACCAAGAAAAGAAAAAAGTTCCGCCTATGCCAGTTCTTATACTCATTCTATCCGAAAATAATACATCTTTTGCAAATACAAATTCATAATTAAAAGAAATACTCGGGTCAACCCCGACCAGTTCGATATACCATAAATGCCTGCCAAGAGAGTCCTGTGGAACAGCAGAATATGATTTAAGACATGGGTATGACAGTAAAATAAAAATTAAGAACAGATATATTTTATGAGATTTCATAATAGTTGAAATTTATAAAGGGCATTGTGTTTCTTTTTTTTGTTGTAAAGTACTTAATTCTATAACAAGATAATTTACAACTTCTGATTTTACCAGGCACCACCAAGACTCAAATAGAATGTTCCATAATTTTTACCTGACATAGTAAGTAAATCCTTAACATTAAGAAAGGGTATATATCCCACTCTGAAAATCACACCACCATCCCATGGCTGATACCTGTATCCAATTGAAAAGCCATTTTTAACTGAATTGGGAAGAAACCTGCTGTTTTCCTTAGGAGGATAAAAATCAATTATACCACCTGCAAAAATTTCCAGCCTGTTATTTTTACCAATTAAAAGTGTGGCTCCAACGGTTGAAGCACCAATATAATAAGCCATCCCATAAATACCGCCTCGTAAATTTAAGGATGAATACTTGCCAAGAAAACCGTTGAATACTGCATATTCATAATTCATACCATAAGAATGAATCCAGTCCCAGCCGTTTACGTCACCGAAAAGAACATTTCTTTTAAAATCATTTTCACGCTTTAAAAGGTTTATCTTACCTGCCTCTTCTATTTTAGTCATGTTTACATCAGCCTTTTGAAATCCATCCGCTTTAACTATAATATCAGCAATGTTATACCATGAACCTAAAGCATAATCGAGCAAAACCGGTAATCCAAATAAATCAAATGAACTGAAAACATCAAATGCAACCCACCAGGGATTTAATATTGATTTGACGGGAATGACTTGTATACAGCTGTCATGTACAAATAAAAGCTTGTTATCATTCTTTGACTTTAATTTAACATAAAATGTTGAATCTTGAACTTGATGCAACTCCAGCTCGACACTGTCTTTGTCAAAGACCCTTGTATTGAGAGGTATATTAAAATGTATCTTGCTTTCAGTACCCTTCCATATTGAACTGCAGCTACTTAACAGAAGTAAAAGAAATAATATACTTATATTTTTCAAATATTTCATAAAATTTTTAAACAGGACATTTTAACTTATTTTTATCTTTTGGTGTGCCAAAACAACAAGGCAATTTCTCATTTGGATCAGTAATCAATTCTTTGCCTATCTTTCAGCTACAATAAAATCATTTTTTTATCGCTCCGGTTAAATGAATATAATTATTTTTTGCATCCTTATTTGTTGAATCAAGAACCAAAGCCCTATGAAAATCATTTATTGCATCAATTGTATCACCCTGAAGAATGTATGCTATTCCCCTATTATTATAGTATAGCGAATTATTATTTTCAAGTTTTATTGCCTTATTAAAATCATATAATGCAGAATCATAATTATTTAAATTAAAGAAGCAAACACCTCTATCTTCGAATTTATATGATTTTGAATCATCTATGTTAAGCGATACATCAAAATAAATCTTCGCTTTTGAAAAGTTTTGTTCCATAAAATAAACTTTTCCTAAGTTATAATAAGTTTCCGCCATTTTAATACTATCATTTGTATTATTCAATGCAGAATGGAAATTTATTTTGGCTTTATCGTAATATTTCATCATAAGTAATGCCAAACCCCAGTTATTATAAGCAGAATAAAAATTTAAATTGATTTTTAAAGAACTCACATAATATTTAATAGCAGAATCATATAATTGTCTTTTATAAAAATAGTCGCCAATAGCACATAAAACTTCCGGTTCTGTCGAATCCAAATCATATGATTTTTTAAGGCAAATATAAGCATTTGCAATTTGCTTTGTATGATTTAATAGATACACTCCCAATGTGTTGAAATAATTAGCTGTTAATTCTATATTATTGATAGGTTTTAGGTACACTCCAGCAGTTATACAATTTTTTGGTATGTGATGATACTTTATATACTCTTCTTTTGATGATTCCATATCGTATAAAGTTTCCCAATAAAAATTATTTTTCCTATCTTTCCATTGTAAAAAGATATGTTGGGGAGCTAAAACAGCATATAACGGCAGGTTTAATTTCTGTGCTATTGAAAGATAAGTTATAACATAATTACCGCAATCGAAACTCTTATCATGTAAAGCAACACTTAATGGCTCTCCATATCTTCTCAAAGGTGATGTAATACCTAATTCTTTATGAATTTTACTTATAGTTTTTAAAATATTAATTGCTTCTTTTTTAGAATAATTTTCTTTAACTTTTATTTCTGATTCTGCCTTATCAATTATTTTATCAAGAAATGTGTAATCATCATTTGATACTTTAAAACCTATATTATTATCAAGTCTTAAAATATTATAACATATTGCATTTCTTGACACATTATTACAAGAAAAAATAAAAATATTAATAAAAATGATTTTAATTATTGATTTAATTTTAAATAAATTTATCATATAACAAATAATAATTTTTAAAATTATTCAAAGCTAATTAATATTATATAAAAATTAATATCATCTAAGGATGAACTGTAAAAGCTGAAGATTCATCACTTGTAGTTAAATGTCCCGTCCCAGTTCCGGTTGGGCCTGAGATTGTAAATGTTGTTTTCTTCTTTTTAGCTTTTTTTGTTTTTTCTAAATATTTTGATAAATCATCCATTTCATCAGCATAAATTTCTTTATCCCCAAGAACAAAATCAGGTGGCATAATAATTGTTCTCAAACCAAAAATTGATGATTGATTCGTGGTGCTTTCAAGTCTTATTCCCAAATCAAGAGGTCCATAATATCCGGTAAACATAATATTAAGGTCCCAAATTCCAGTGAAAGGCCCCTTAGTTCTATCGAAATCAATAGAAGGTATGTTTCCATAAGTGCTTCCCGGTTTTACTGAATTTTCGAGTAAACTTATTTCACAATAAGTATAACTTGAAGCGCCGAAATTCAATGATATAATATTTTGATAATCATATCTGCCGGGAGGGTTTCCTATAAGAAACACCAAACCCTGCAATGGAGGCGGTGCATTCAGATTTGCCATCTGAATCTTCATATTTAACGAATCAGCGACAATCATAGTATTTTCACCTGATGTTACATTCAAACATACCACAGTAGGTTCACTATTAATCGAAATTGGGGATGCAATCCAACTGCCCCCGGTTGGTGTATTAAAGTCTGTGTTTGAAATCAAGCTGCCAACTGCAGTATTAGGGCTTTGATAAATACTTGCAACCGATGCAAAGTCACAAATACATATTGGTGCAGAGTTGATTAATGAAAGCCAGCCATACTTATAACTCATGATAATCACCTTGATATATAATAGTCGAGACAGTATTATATGCAGGCTTTGGCTCCGGCATTTCAGCTATAACATCTTTCACGAAACCCTTGCGAAGCTTCCAGAGAAGCTGCATAACCTGTTC
>DAHXMP010000445.1 GCA_027371665.1 Bacteroidota bacterium
CTTAGCGGTGCCTGATAAGAGGGCGTATGTGGATATGCCCGTTTTATTTTGTAATAAATGTTCTTTATATAAATTTGAGGAGAAAATCATGAAAAAGCTGTTTGTTTCTTTTGCGCTGTTGTTTGCAATAATTCAATTCACTCATGCACAGCCCGTGCCACAGACGGAACCTGATACGGTCTGGACAAAATCTTTATGGTATTTAGGTGGTATTAAAGAAGTAAGATTTACACCGGATGATAATTATGTAGCAGTTGCAATGGGAGGAGCTACGGGACGTGAAGATGGTGTTTATATTTACGATATTTTGACTGGCGATTCAATAACCGTGTACTATGGTGGTTTGTTAGCCCTAAGGGATTTTGATTTTTCTCCCGACGGAAAGAAAATGATTGCCATAAGTGATGATTATAAATTAGCTGTATGGGATTACCAAAAAAATGATACAATACGAGTAATCAAAACAAAAAATGCTTTTTGGAAAATGAGGTTTATTAACGATAGTATGGCAATTGGTGTAACTACAGATGTATCAGATAGCAATAACATACAAATATATAATATAAATACTGGCACTATAGTAAAATTAGTAGGTACTACCGGAGGTGTAAATTTATTAGCCGTATCAAAAATAAATAACCTGTTTGCCATTCGATATGGAGTGAACATACCTCCTTCCGAGGGAATAGAATTATGGGACTTAAATACATTTTCAAAATTAACTAATCTCCCGAATGTTCCTCATCAAGCTTCAGACCTCGCTTTCAGTCCTGATGGTAAATACCTTGCCGCAGCGGGAAATGACGGATATGTCAAAATTTGGGATGTTAATTCAAGAACTCTTTACAAAAGTTTTATGCACGACTCAATTAATTATGATTTTCTTTATATTTCATTTTCACCTCAAGGAAACTTTATCATCACATCGGGTGGCAAAAATTATCAGATATATACTAGGATTTGGGATTTCAAAACCTTTACTCCAATTTATGTATATAATTCACCTTATGGAGCAACAGATGGCGTTTCGGTTTCAAAAGATTCAAATTATATAGCAATTGCAAGAGGATATTATTTATTTTTACTAAACGCACACTGGAAACCGACAGGAATTAAAGATTCAATACCAATAATTATCCCTAACTTATACCCAAATCCATCAGGAAATGAAATTACGATACCCTTAATATCTACACTGAAAGCCAATTCAATTCAGATTTATGATTTTTCAGGAAGATTATTTAAGATAACAAATAATCTGTTACCATACCTAAACTTATTCAAATTGAACATTACTGAATTGCCGATGGGAAAATATTTAGTTAATGTTTTGTACAATGAAAAAACAATATCATATAAATTTGAGAAGACAAGGTAAGGTATAACATGAAAAAAATTATTATTCTTTTCGTTTTATCCTGCCTTACTCTTTATTCGCAGGATGTAGAGCCGAATCAATTAATGTTTCGTCTGGGTAGCATTAATGCAACTTTTCTTTCAGCCGATTCGGCATATTTTAAGCAGGACAGTTTTTTACTTGGATGGGCTTGGGGTTTTGATGGAAAAATGTCTGCCGCATTGTTAGATAATCAGGCACACGTACCATCAAATTTATCAAAAGACCAAATTAAAAATAATGTAAATTTGATTATAAACACTGATAGTATTTGGGACCCAGGCAGTGGAACGGCTGCTATGAATTCTCAATCTATTATTTATTCTCCGGTACTTCATATTACAAATCCCGAGACACAAACTAATATAAGGTCCAGAGACCCTAAACATTCAATTTTTGGTTTCCGCATCATAAGGGGAGAATCAATAGGAGACAGCGATGTATCTTTAAAATTGAGAACAAGCGGTGCTTATGTAAGCGGTACAGTACCCGTTTTGGATAGTGCATGGATGAATAATGCATTATATTATTATTTACCTAACAATCCACCAGTAAATTTTGGTAGTATTAATACAGATACAATGTATTTCGTAATTAATTTAAGAAGAGCTAATCTTGATGACACGATAAGAGATAATTGGCCAGTCTTGAAAATAAGATTGCCTTATAAATTCACCGGTGCAATTGATAGTATCCAATTCAGCAAACTCCCCGACACAACCATATATCCTTTTGAAATAATAAGGTCATCTTTTAATGATTCAATAAGGGGAATAGCAAGACCGATGATGACTGCCGATCCAAATACAAGAGAAATAGTTATTACGAGAAGGATGCTGCCGATTTACAGCGATTTTAGACAGGATATAACAATTTCTGCTGAATTTATTTGTGCTGGTGACCCATTTGCTAATAATCCTAAATTAAATTCTTATGATACGGCATATAGTCTTGGAATAAAAATCTTTTATCTTGGGAACAGTGATGTTAATATAAACAATATTTATTTAGCAACCCCATGGGCGAGGGATTTATATTGCGGCAAAAAGGATTACACGATTCAATCACACATACAAACTGATTTAAACCACTATACTGATACTTCATTTTCCAATTACGGATGTAAGCCATTCAGGTTCTTTACAAGAGATGAAATAAACGCATCATATTTTGGAGCTATAAGGTATTTTAATAAATTCGTCGGAAATATAAGTACAACACAATCCGGAATCATCTATCCGAAACTTTATTATTATTATACGAATTCACCCGACGACTGGGTAGAAGATTATTCATTGAATCCTGATTTTGCTGTTCCATATTTTAAGAATTCTTTTATGAATGTTCCTATATATCTTACACTTGGTATATATTGGGGATATAAATTTATGTATGGGGATTCTATTTATAATTATCACGATACATTGAATTCTGGTTATGAAACACACTTAAGAGATGAAATTTCGTTATCTCATATGAGAGATTATAACTATAATGATTATAAAGATAAATTATATTATTCAAGTTGTTTTCAAGCGAAACATGAATATAATATAATTAATAATTTCAAAGACGAAACAATGGTACCACTTTATTCCAATAAATTTTGGTGGGCAGACCTTTTCGTTGGTAGTAATTTTAAAATTGATTCTTCAAAAGTAAGAACCGGAAGAGTATGGATTGATTATAATAGAGTAAAAACGGGTGAAGAAATGAGATTGGAAGCATGGTTTAATCTTATTTTAGGAGCAAAGGGTTTATTGTATGATAAGGAGACAAACACTAAGAGTGATTATAATTATCTTTTTGGATTAGGTAATGGTGAAAATTATTATGTACCTCCATTAGATACAATGAACTTTAAAGATTTTATCAGGAGTGATGTTATAAACAAAGATTTTCTTGATACACTTAGAGATTGGAATCATTTTCTTGATTATATACCCTATGATTCAGTTGCAACGACAATGGGAGTTGCAAGGGATAGAATTTATATGGGAAGAAAATCACCACGAGTAGAATTATGGAAAATACATAATTGGATTCGTACCGTTGACGATACTTTAATGAAACTACATCTTTCTGCGTGGTATGATAAGGGATTTAAAGTTTGGCAAAACCAAGACACAGCAAAATATGGTTCTCAAATTATTTTAAGCAAGTACATTTTGCTCGATACAACAAAATTAAAAACAAGAAAAATCTTCGACCCAAGATATAATACATTTAATAATCCCAAAGAAATTTGGGATTCCACCTTTTTTGACTTAACATTGCTCAGGTCAAGTTATGACACTAATATGAAAAATCTATTTTTCGTTGCGGCTCAAAATCGCAGGACAGATCCGTTACTTTACTATACAAACCCAGCAGATACCAATACAAAATATATGAGGTTTTTATCAACAGCAGAATTTGAGGATAGTTGTAAAACACATCAATATTCAACTGATACATTGTTATATCAATCCTATTGGTGGAAGCGGCTCGGATGCAGGGAATTGACGATTCCTTTTAATTACAATGGAACGCCGAATCAATTTGACGGTTATATATTGCATGTCTCGGAATTAGGTGTAGGTAGCCACTCTCTTGATTCTATTTTATATCCTTGGCGTGAAGCAAAATATTATCACAAAATAGATACTACAATTACGGAGGACGGCTCTGTGATTATTCGTATGCTACCCGGAGAGGGGAAAATATTGAAAGTAAGAGTTGTACAATTGATTAATGGAGGTAAGGATTCAAGCAATGGTAAACACTGCACAGGTTGTGAAGTGATTAATGATACTTCACAATTTAAAATAGAAGTAGAAAAAAACAGAAGCGATACAGTTTGTTGCTGGGATTTAAAATTGATTAATAATTCGTCCTGTACTTTTACAAATTTGCCTATTGACATTGATTTGCCGCCTGAAAATTTCAGTTCTTCTACATTTACAAGCACAAACTGGGCATCAAATACTTTCAGCAATCAGGCATATAGTTTTTATTATACTCAAGGTATAATGCAACCCCATGATACTTCAACGATAGGAACGATATGTATCCCCGAAGGAAATAATTTTACGATTACAATAACAATAGGCAAGCTATACGGGGATACTATTTATCATTGTGACCGAACCTGGAATTTTGCATTTAATTGTCCATGCTCTGATAGTTCATGTTGCAATAAAATAACGGTTAATGATACAAGCATTGTCAATGATGTTTGTTACCAGACTATTCAACAATGCTGCCATCCTATTTCAATCAATGTTACCGAAAAATATAAGCAATGTTGTAATAATGTATTTGTTATAAAAGCAGCATTGAAAGATTCTTCGCCACCATCACCGGGAATTATACCTCCAAATCCTATTAACTTTAATAATGGCCCTTATGTCATGAATCTATGTTTTAATGTTAATACAAATCCTTGCGGTATATACTGTAAAGTTTTCAGAATATATTTTTATAATTCTGAAGGGACTATTATATGCGTAAAAGAAGATTCTGTATGTTGTGATTTCAATCCTCCCAGAGGTGCTCCCAAGGGGTTTAAAAAATCATCACACGATGATGGCAATAATAAAAAAATTGAACCGAATGATGGTGAATTAATAATTGAAAGTTTCTATTGTGTTCCAAATCCGGTGAATGATGAAGCGACAATTTATTATCAACAAAATAAAGAAGAATTTACCAAAACTGATTTGTTCAATAATTTGGGTGAACTGATAAAATCTATATATAGTGGCTATGTTAACGAAGGTTTACAATCTTATAGATTTAATACATCAAATTTATCGCCAGGTATTTATTATGTTAGGTTAAGAGCTGGAAAAATAATAAAAATGTTGACATTGATAGTGATTAGGTAAATCGATATCAATTGTTTTTTTATAGATTTAAATAAAATAGGTTATTTGCTTGACAATTTCTATTTTTTACTTAAACCTTATCGCTCTGACGGGAGAGACTTTCACGGCTATTGCCGAGGGGATTAATGTCGCAAGGAATGACAATGCCACAGACATCCCGATAACGACAGCATAATGCCAGAACTCGAGCTTTATCGGTAAAGTGTCTAAGAAATATATATCTCCGTTTAACCTGATGATTGAAAATGTCTGCTGAAGCCAGCACAAAAGAAAACCTATGCCTGAGCCGAGAAGTGTTCCTGTTAATCCAATCAGTGTTCCCTGAACGACAAAAATAGAAAGTATTCCGTTCTTTCTCATTCCCAAAGACCTTAAAATTCCGATTGAATGTGTCTTTTCAACTACGATGATTAGGAGAATCGTGATGATGTTCAGGACTGCGACTATGCTTATTAATCCAAGCACGAGCGGAATAGGGGCTTTCTGGTATTCAATCCATGTAAATATTGATTTGTGTAGTTCAAAAACCGTAAAGCTGTAAAACGGAAATCCGAGATATGCATCCATTCTCTTGCTCACGGCTGAGGCAGAATCAATGTGTTTCAGCATGATGTCGAATGAAGTTACAGAGCCTTCCGGCAATTTGAAAAATCGTGCCGCCTTTGCAAACGGTATGTAAACATAAATGTCGTCGTATTGTGCCATTCCCGTTTCATAGATTCCCGTAAGCCTAAACTTGTCAACTTGCGGCATTGACAGCCCCTCCTGGGATTCGCCTTTGATTGCATAAAGTACGAGCGTGTCTCCCAAGCTTACTCCGAGCTTCCTCGCAAGCCGCTTCCCTATTACGATTTCATTCGCATTGGGGGAAGAATAATCGAATCTGCCTTCTTTTATATTATTATGAATCTGCGTTATGTCATATTTTCTCGACGTACCCTTAATCATCACACCTTCGACAAAGGTTTTCGACCTGATTAATCCTTCCCTTTCGATGACAGGGGCTATTAACTTTATTTCAGGAAATTCCGCTCTTAAAACATTTTCAACCGAGTCATATGAATAAACAGGTTTGCCGTCGAAGGCTCTCAAAGTGATGTGGGAGGTAAATTTCACGGCATTGTCTTTCAGCATTGTCTCGAAGCCGTCCAGCACTGAAAGAGAAATTATTAGAGCCATGCTTCCGAGCAGAACGCTCACCAATGCGACAAGACGGGCAAAGTTAAGGAACCTCTGCCTCTTCGCCGAACGTGAGAATCGCTTCGCTATGAAATTTATTAATCTGAAATTCATAAAAAAATTATAATTGTTTATAGTCAAGAATGAATAGCCATGACATTTATGTTGTGGTGCCTAACGTGTTTCTTTTCGGATTTATCCACTTAGAAATATTTAAGTGACTATAGTCCCCTCTTCGGTGGATTAATCCTCCACTATCTAAGATAGTGGCTATTCAAAAAAAATTATTTTTTTTAAGACTCCACAATATCCAAAATAATTTCCGCAATATCCTTAACCTCGATATTCTCGTCCTGGTTTAATGTCTTTACCCCGTCGCTCAGCATTGTCATGCAGAAAGGACAATTAACTGCAATCGAGGATGCTCCGGTTGCCGTCAGCTCTTCCGTCCGCTCAATATTAACACGCTTGCCTTTCGTTTCCTCCATGAACATCTGTGCTCCGCCTGCACCGCAGCATAAGCCCCTCGACCCATGCCTTTCCGCTTCCATTATTTCCACATTCCCGATTTCTTTCAGAAGTTCCCTCGGCTGGTAATAAAAATGATTATACCTTCCGAGGTAGCATGAATCATGGTATGCAATCTTTTTCAATGCGTCGTTTGATTTTAGCTCGAGTTTTCCCTGCTTCACCAAATCGAGAAGAAAAACGGTATGGTGAATAACTTCATAATTGCCCCCGAAATCGGGATATTCATTCTTCAAAATATTGAAGCAGTGCGGACATGCCGTTACAATTTTTTTGACATTGTATTTTGCCAGAGTCTCAACATTACCCTTTATAAGCATGTCTGCCAGATATTCATTCCCCGCCCTTCTCGCAGGGTCCCCGTTGCAGTGTTCCTCTGTTCCGAGGATTCTGAAATTAACATTTGCTATTTTAAGCAATCGGGCAAATGCCCTTGATATTTTCTTCGCCCTGTCGTCGAAGCTTCCCGCACATCCTACCCAGTAAAGAATATCGAAGTTCGGGTCATCGGCACATGTTTTAACATTTAATCCTTCAGCCCAGTCTGCTCTTTCCGTTGGGGAGAATGCCCACGGACTGCCGTTATTCTCGAGATTCGCAAAAGCTGGCTGAAGCTCTGCCGGAAAATCTGCATCCATCATCACGAGCGAACGCCTCATTCCGACAATTGCCGGAACATGCTCGATTGTAATCGGACATTCCTGCATACATGCACCGCAAGTCGTGCATTGCCACAGTGCTTCGGGATTCTCATAATCCCCGATAAATTTTTTCTCTAAGATTTTTTGTTCTTTTTCAGTCAGTGTAATGTGCCCTTCAGCACCTTCTTTTTTCTGCTTCATCACAATTGGTGCCTTTTCGACTGTCCGCCTCCTGATTTGCACGATTACTTCTTTAGGACTTAACACTTTTCCCGTGATATTCGCCGGGCAGACGCTCGTACATCTTCCGCAATGAGTACATGAGTAGCCGTCGAATATGGATTTCCACGATAAATCCTCAAAATCCACGACACCGAATTTCTCGACCCCTTCCTTCTCGAAGTCAATCTTCTCGAGCTTAGTCTCAGTCTTGTAATTCGAGAAGAAGACATTAGGTATGGATGTGTAAACGTGAAAATGTTTAGAAAAAGGAAGATAATTCGCGAAAGCAAGTATGAAGCAAATATGCACCCACCATGATATATGAGACAGAGAATATATCCGGCTCGAGGGAAGTATTGATGCTATGAGCGAAGAAACCGGGTGCATCCATTGATGTTCGGGTTTGAAATAAGCCAATGTTGAATTATAAATCAGAAGTGCTGATACGATAACAAATATCGTTCCGAGAACAATCAGTGCGTCCTTCACTTCTTCCTTGTCTCCCTGCAGGCGTTTGACCTTATATACATATCTCCTGAACAAGGATAGAAGCACCGCAGCCAGCACTATAACGCAAAATATTTCAGTGCATATCGTTATTACCGGATAAATTGGCCCTAAAAATTTAAGTGAAAATCCCGGGAAAATTCCCTGTATTACAGCCTCTGCCGCCGAGAACAGGAGCATGAGAAATCCCCAGAAAATTCCCGCATGAACCAATCCCGCAATCCTGAACCTGAAAATTTTCGATTGGGCAAATGCCACTTTGATTGTATGAATTATTCTCGCAACCGGATGGTCCCAGCGTAGATCCGGCTGTGCAAGCCTTAGATATGACATCAGTCGCAGAAAATTTCGTAAGAACAGCCCAAATGCAAAAAGCAGTACAAGTAAAAAGATAATTTGTTCGATTCCCATAACTTAATTTCTATTGTTGCAAATCTTCATTTCAAATTTCGTTCAATTCCGTCATAACATAGCATAAAAACGATAATCAACAAACTTAATAAAAATTTTTGTAACAGAAATTAAGGCAGAATCTAAGCTGGAATGATAATAATATAGTAATTAAAATATATCTACTGATACATTTTACCATTAATTTTATCAATTAAATTTCCCGATACCTTCAAAAATTTCCTCTTCCCAACCTTTATCAATCTTTCCTTCGATAAATCTATTTCTGCCCGGAAATCGCCGATTCTTTCGCCGTCAACCGTAACCCCGCCCTGCTCTATGAGACGCTTCGCCTCTTTCTTCGATGGTGCTAAACTCGTCAATACAAGCACATCCATCAAAGGCTGAACCTGAGACTCGACATCCAGTCTCATTTCTTCTATTTCATCGGGAACGTCTTTGTTTTTGAAAATCTTCTCGAACTCTGCGAGTGCGTTCTCGCCTGCTTCCACTCCGTGATAAATCGCAACGATTTGCTTTGCAGTTCTGACTTTTGCATCACGGGGATTGAATGAATCTGACTTGAGCTGTTCTTCCATTTCCTTAATGTCTTTTTCTGTTCCCCTCGCACCATAGCGGAAGAAACGCAAAATCATATTATCAGGTATTGACATCACTTTCCCAAACATGTCTCTCGGCGTATCGTTGAATGCAATGTAATTATTGTATGATTTGCTCATCTTCTCGACACCGTCAGTTCCTTCGAGAAGCGGCATTGTAAGAATCACCTGTGGCTCTGTACCATAAGCCTTCTGTATTTCCCTCCCGACAAGGAGATTGAATTTCTGGTCTGTGCCTCCCAATTCGACATCTGAATTAATCGCCGCAGAATCCATTGCCTGAGCCAAAGGATACAGCAGTTCATGAACGCTGATTGGCTGTCCCGATTTATACCTTATGTTGAAATCGTCTCTCTCGAGCAGTTGAGCTACAGTGTATTTTGCCGACAACTCGATTACATCCCTGAATGACATTTCCCCGAGCCATTCGGAATTGTATCTCACTTCAAGCCTGTCTTTTGATAAAATCATAGTTGCCTGCTCGAGGTAAGTCTGCCCGTTAATTCTCGTCTCCTCCAAAGTGAGGTGAGGCCTTGTAACGTTTTTTCCGGTAGGGTCTCCAATCATACCCGTAAAATCGCCGATAATGAGAATCGCATGATGCCCCAAATCCTGGAACTGCCTCATCTTGTGAAGCACAACCGCATGGCCTATGTGCAGGTCCGGTTTGCTTGGGTCGCAACCAAGTTTTATAATCAGCGGCTTATTCTTTTTGATTGAAACTTCTATTTTTTTTATTAGTTCATCTTCGGGAATTATCTCGACGGCACCCGAGCGAATCAAATCCATCTGCTCATTCAGGGTAGGAAACATTAACATCTTTCTAAATTATATTATGAAATAAACTAAGATTTATAAAATTAAGAAATATTATATTATTTTATTTTTGTTTTTTCTGACGGTTATTTTTGGAGAATCGCTTCTTT
>DAHXMP010000447.1 GCA_027371665.1 Bacteroidota bacterium
CTTAGCGGTGCCTGATAAGAGGGCGTATGTGGATATGCCCGTTTTATTTTGTAATAAATGTTCTTTATATAAATTTGAGGAGAAAATCATGAAAAAGCTGTTTGTTTCTTTTGCGCTGTTGTTTGCAATAATTCAATTCACGCAGGCACAGCCAGTGCCGCAGACGGACACAAATGTAGTATGGTCTATTTATACTTACCCGGTACATGACATATATAATAGCCCTGACGGTAAGTACATTTTTGTAAACCAAAATGAAATGTCAATGTTTTCTAAAATAGATGCTATGACAGGTGCCATTATTGATAGCGTAAAAGGTAAGGGTTTAATTTTCGGAATATCACCTGACTGGAAGTATTTATATACAAGATATGACAATACTTTTAAAAGTATAAAAAAACGTGACATCAATACTTATGAAGCCTTAGACAGCATAGATAACATGCAGGATATTAACGACTCAAGTGAAATTTACAAGGTACCTACAAGTATTGAGAATGTAAAATTATCTCAGGATGGAAGGATATTCGTTGCTATTGGATATGGTAAATATGTTTTTGTAATTTTGGATGCAAACAATTTGGAAATAATTGAAAAAAAATTAACATCTGATATTTCCGATAGTGCTGCAGCAGCTTCACAAATAGCAGTTTCACCAAATAATGATTATTTTATTGCTGATATTTTTTATGAAAAATATGATAAATTCACTCATCAGTGGTATCCATTGGATAGTATTTTTGTTTTTAATACAATATCATTACATCCATATAAATTAATACTGACAGGAAACATCGGCAACCTTTGGGACTTTAAATTCTCGCCTGATGGAAAATACTTTGGTTTGAATTGGGAAGGCAATTTCTTCTTATATAATACACAGGACTTTTCTTTGTATAAAAATATTAATATATCCCATGCGATTGACTTTTCAAATGACAGCAAAATAATTGCTCTCAGCATTGGCTCTGAAATTCATTTTTATAATCTATCAGATTTTTCAGAACTTTGTACCAAAACTGCATATTCAACAACATCAATAAAATTTACTAATGACGATAAATATGTATATGATTATAGTGGTTATAATGGATATTTTACAAAATCAAAATCCTGTGTTGTCGTTGGTGTAAACGAACTTAATCCAATTAGTAAAGTTGTTCTCACAGTCAATCCAATGACAAATGAACTATTGATAAGAAACCTTCCAGTGAACAATGGTATTTTTAATTATCAGATCACCGATGTCAAGGCAAGATTATTGCAGACACAAAGTATAGAAATAATAAATAATCAATGCAAAATTGGCATTAAATCATTACCTGATGGGGCCTATTTCCTCACGCTCAACAATGTTTCTTACAAATTTATGGTAGCGAGGTGAGCCATGAGAACGAAATTAATATTCTTGTTATTTATTGGCTTATTATATTTTGCCAACTCTCAGGACAAAGAGCCATCTCAGCATACGTTCACTGTAAACAGTAAATTGAATTACCATATATCATCAGATTCAACGGAATTTAAACAAAATAAATTTGCACTCGGCTTTATATGGTCTGGTGATTACCGTCTGAATACAAAGCTTGGTTTCGATTGGATGCAGGGATTTATTAGCTATTGGAATGACCCCAATTATAGTCCTGCTGACAAGGTAACAAATTCAGATTATATTGCATACATCACAAATCTTAGCTGGGGCCCCGGTGTGTGGTTCCCGTTTAATTCGATTTCATACAGGTATGAGCCGACCTTAAAAATTCCGGATGAAAGCCATTTTTATACAAGACTCAATGACTCAACAAGGGCTGTGTTCGGTTTTCAGCACATTGACCCGAATATACAAATAACAAGTTCTGATACACGTCTGCGGCTTTATAAAACCGGGAATTACACAAACCCGGTTCTGAAAGACCCCTGGCTCAATGATAAATATTTTTTACTTGATACATTTACTTATGAAAATGCTTATTTTTATACAGATGTTCAGAGCTTAAATCCAATGTATAATCGCCAGTATAATGGCAGGGAATTTTTTGTGAATATTAATCTCAGGCGTCTCGATTCAACAGATACTTTTCAAAATGATTCAGTTGTATTAAAAATCCGGCTGCCATTTCATAAACAATACCCCAATCTAACCTGGGCATGGGATACTTTAAAGTTTTCTTATGTGCCAAAGTCAGGTATAAATGACACGAGTTCAATTTTCTCAGCTTATAATGAATATCGGGGTTGTTTAAGGGATACAATAGTATATAATGCAATTCCAAAACCAAAGGAAATAATAATAACAAAAAAAATGCTGCCCTTGTACAAAAAGGATATTACAATATCTGCCTTTTTTGAGTTGAAGGGTGATACAGTTTATAATAATCCAGTTTTATGGGGAAGCCCTGATAATAATTCTGCTCATATCCAAAAAATCCTTATTGATGTTTCCTATTTCAATAGCTGCGATGTCGGTATAGATTTTATCTCAATAACGACACCGGCATCGCGGGAATTGTTTTTCGGTGCTTTCGACAGCTCAATAGTAAAAAACATGCAATTGGCTCTTGATACAGCTTACGGAACGGCATGTGTATCGCATGGAATCAAACTGAAAAGAGTGTATCTTAGGGATGAACAGGGAACTCAAGGTTTTGGGGCGGCAAATTATTTTGATAAGTTTGTCGGCAATATTGGAGTTTCACAGGACGGTGACGGTTATGACAGATTACTGACATATTTAACAAAATCCCCCCAAACATGGAATGAAATCGGCGCTGCAAACAGACAATCAAGCACTCCTTATATTAAAAATGGAGATGAAAATAATCTTTACGGCTTGGGTTATAAAAAAGGTTATATTTATGGAATTGATACTTTGAATTCTGGCTGGGAAACCTATCCGTGGAGCGATCTAACATATAATGGAGATTCATTAAATGGACATTATGACATCATACGAATTTGCAGTGATTCAGTTTTGAAATTATTTCTTGAACAACATTGTGCAAACCAATTATATTCGGAGCATCACTATTATTATTCTTTCAATAATAAAATTTCCGGACTTAATTTATATGGACCTGGTTCATTCTGGTATGAATCATTTGTTGGTAAACTCGGTTTTGTTACTGACTATTCAGTGAATCCACCCCGTAAATTAAGATATGTAGCTGATATTAGGCCAATGGCGGGTGAGGAATTTAGATTATTAAACTGGAATGCATTGATTTTTGGTGCTAAAGGCCTGTTTTATGACAGAGAAATGACAGTAAATAATGATTGGGGAATTGTCGGCTTTGGCAGCGGCACACATGCTTATGATTCGATGGGTTTAACATTAAATAATTTTGATATTTATAAAGATAATATTGGCGGTGATTATTTAGATTTGAATAATGATTATTCGAAATTTCAAAATAATATAGATACAGATTCAGTCAGGAAGATTTTGGAAATTTCGCCTCAAAGAATTTATATGGGACGTAAATCCTACAGGACGGAGACATATAAATTGAGTTCTCTTATACGAACTTTAGATACTACAAATAGCTTAATAAATCTAAATCTACAGGCAGCTTTTTTACATGGCTATAAAGTTTTTCGACATCAACATCCGAAATATGATACTACACAATATATTCTCAATAAATTCATAATTCCTGATTCAATCAAAACAAGAAAAATAGCCCAACCAAATCTTGACGGAACATATTCATATAATCAGCCTTATGAAGACACATTAAGGTCTTATTATAATTTAACATTGTTAAATTCAAATTCAGATACAAATATGACAAATCAATTTTTCATTGCTATTGTCAATAGAAGAATAGACCCATTAATTCATACAATTGACAGTATTAATATTGGAGGAAGAATTTACAAAGATTCATCAATGAAATTTTATTCGGCATCTGAATTTGATGAGTTCGTACAAAAAGGAGGCAGACGTTATACTTATAATGATTCAATGCCGCCTTTATATTGGCAGGATTTATGGTGGAAACGGCTGGGCTGCCGGGAAATAACTATTCCATTCGATTACAATGGTACGCCAAATCAATTTGATGGATATATTTTGCATGTTTCGGAACTTGGTGCAAACGATAGTTCACTTAATACAAAGTATTGGCGAGATTCAAAGTATTATCATAAAATTGATACTACAATAACCGAAGATGGTTCGGTTGTTATGCGAATGTTACCAGGAGATGGAAAAATATTGAAAGTGGGAATTAGCAGTATAGCTGGTAATCCGGCACAAGATACATGCGAAGGTTGTAATAAAATAGCAAAAAATATTAGTATTCAAACTCCAGGCGGTTCTTCTAATGGTTGTGAAAAATGTTGGCCTTTTACAATCAAAAATAACTCTGATTGTAATTATGATAGTTTAAATTTAGCGGCTGAATTTACATGCAATAATCCCGATTCATTAACATTTTATTATATGAATTCAAATTGGGATACAACAAGTCAAGCATTGAACGATAAGTTTTATATGCTACTTCACGGTAAATTATTGACTGGTGACTCATTATTACTTTTCATTTGTTATCCATCAATTGATAGTTTTAAATTAAAATTTAAAATTGGGAAAATTATAGATGGTCAGTTTTTTGCTTGCGATTCTGTTCTTGATTCTTTAAAGTATAATGGTTTCAATTGTAATAATGTAATTATCAGTATGCCGATTAATCCAACGGCTAATTGTGCATGTAATGAGTGCGGTTATAACCTCGTAAGCAATCCGATTGACACATGCTTTGCAAATAATTGGAAAATGATATTAAAGACACCCGGGAAACCGGATTCAACTGCAAATGGCAGCGGTTTCACACAGCAAGGCACAATCAATGATTCATTATGCATTGCCGATGGAATTGATTCTGTGGTTGTCGAACTAACAAGGAATAACAATGTCGTCTGTGCTGAAGGTTTTAAAGTAAATTGTAATCCTTGTAAC
>DAHXMP010000457.1 GCA_027371665.1 Bacteroidota bacterium
AGTTGTATTCTTTCCATCGCCAGTATTCTTGTGGCATTTTATTCTCCTTAATTTACTATTTGAATTTTTATTTCATTTCATTTTTTATCAAAACACTCAATTTCAGGAAACAGACATTGCAGCACCGATAGCACCAACGTATTCGGCATTCTCCGGAACAATAATTTCGGATTCAAGTCCCCTCTTCAGAGATTCGACAAAACCTACATTATTGGAAACACCGCCAATCAAAGCAATATCTTTTTCATAGCCTACTTTTTTTGCCATCGAGGTTATTCTCGAGGCAACCGCATCGTTTACGGCTTTTGCTATATCTTTCTTATCTGTTTTCTGATGTAGCAGGGAAATCACTTCCGACTCGGCAAACACGGCACACTGTGCGTTCATCGGAATATCTTTTTCAGATTGCAATGCAAGCTTGCCAAACTCTTCGATTGGAATTTCCAAAGCACGTGCCATAGCTTCCGTGAAAGCACCTGCACCTGCCGCACATTTTTCATTGATTGCAAAATCAATGATTTTACCTCCGGTTTCACAGCGGATACTTCTACCCTCTTCCGCACCTACATCAATAACGCAGTGTACCGAAGGATAAAGGGCTGTCGCACCTTTTGCGGCTGCCGTTACCTCGGTAATAGAATTTGTCGCAAAATCCGCTTCCTTCCTCCCGCTCCCGGTAGATGTAACGGAATTAATATCCGAAGGAGAAATGCCACAAGAATACTGGCGATGGAAAGAATACAACTGGAAAAACGAGAATATTGACTGGAAGGGAGGCTCAATAGTCAGTGCCGGAGTTGATGTAGGTTCCGTCAGCTCCCAGGCTGTAATACTTGTTGACGGGGAACTTTATGCTTATGCAAATATGAGAACAGGCTCCGACAGCCCTCAAAGTGCGGTGAATGCCATGAATTGGGCATTCGACGGTACGGGCATGACTTTACAGGATATAAAATATGTAGTCGGCACCGGGTACGGAAGGGTCAATGTCCCTTTTGCCAACAAGACGATTACCGAGATTGCCTGTCATGCAAGAGGCGCAAATATTATGTTCGGAAATTCTGTCAGGACGATTCTCGATATGGGAGGCCAGGACTGCAAAGCTATAAGATGCGACGAAAAAGGCAAAGTCCAGAATTTTTTGATGAATGACAAATGTGCCGCCGGTACAGGCAGGGGAATGGAAGTATTCGCCGACCTTCTTGCCGTTCCAATAGAAGAAGTCGGCGATTTATCATTCCAGGTCGAAGAAGAGCCCGAGCCTGTCAGCAGTACATGCGTTGTATTTGCTAAGTCGGAAGCGACAGGTTTACTCCGTGCAGGATGGCCCAAGAACAAAGTTATTGCCGCATATTGCTCGGCAATGGCTCACAGGGTCGTTACTCTTCTCGAGAGAATCGGCATCGAAAAGGATTTTGCAATTACGGGAGGAATCGCAAAAAATTCGGGTGTTGTGAACCGCCTCGAAAAAGAACTTGGAGTTACTGTCGTTAAAAGCAACTATGACAGCCAGATTGCCGGGGCTCTGGGTGCCGCACTGTTTGCAAAGGCACTCGTTGAAAAAGAAAAGAAATAATAAATTTTTACGGGAAATATTATGATTGCAAATTTCGGATATAAAGACGGCTCAGGTGATTTTTTCATCAGCATTGATACCGATAAATGTAACGGCTGCGGCGAATGCGTTCCTGCCTGCCCGGCAAAGGTCCTCGAAATAAGAGACAATGAATACGACCCTCTTGCAGATGACCAAATGGTTGTTGTCGTGGAAGAACACAGGAAAAAAATCAAATATTCATGTGCTCCATGCAAGACCGGCTCTGGTGTCTTGCCATGCGTAGCCGCATGTACTCCCGATGCAATCAAACATTCCTGGTAATAACAGGAATTAAAATAAGCAATCATTTTTATGGACTATGATTGTGATTGACAAGATGATACATCTGACAATAGACAATATTGAAATAAATGTGCCTGAAGGTACAACTATCCTCGAAGCTGCACGCTCCGCAGGTATATATATACCCGTATTATGCTCTCACCCGGATTTGAAACCGTTTCAGTCAATTGAAATTTCGGATTTCATTTACCAGGGAGAACAAAAAATTGAGAATGACCCGGGTGCAACAATTGATACTGTTAAAGGCTGTGGTATTTGTGTAGTATGGGATGAGACAAATTCAAAACCAATGCCGTCCTGTAAAACTCCTGTTGCCGAAGCCATGAATATATCTACCGATTCTGAACCTGTAAGAAAAAGGAGGCAGGAGAACCTGTCGAAAATTCTTGCGATTCATCCTCATTCCTGCCTGACATGCAGCCAGCGGGAAGGCTGTATCCCTTTGACGGATGTATGCCCTGGAAATGTGGTTTTCAATGAACGATGCTGTGCATTGCTGGGGAACTGCGAAATCCAAAAAATCGTTGATTATGTAGGCATCCTTCCTGAAACGCCGAGATACCGGTTCGGAAATCTTCCCAGAATTAAGAATGACCCGTTTTTCAATCGTGATTATAACCTGTGTATATCCTGTGGCAGGTGCGTCAGGGTATGCCAGCAGGTTAAAGGAGTTTATGCACTCGGTGCCGTAATTAAGAACGGCAGGCTGGTTATCGGTACGGTTAATGGCCCATCGCTGAATGAAGCAGAGTGCAGGTTCTGCGGCTCATGTGTCGAAGTCTGCCCGACGGGAGCATTGATGGATAAAAGAAGCCCGAGAATTAAAGAATTTAAAGATTTAATCCCGTGCAGGGATGCCTGCCCGGGTGAAGTAGATATACCACAGTATGTAAGGCTTGTAAATAAAGGAAAGACACAGGAAGCCGCCGAGGTAATTGCCGAGAGCCTGCCTTTGCCTTCGGTACTCGGAAAAGTTTGCTTCCATCCCTGCGAAACGGCATGCAAGAGAAATGAAATATCCGAATACCTTAATAACAGGCGTGAAGCCATGAGCGTACGTAAGCTGAAAGATTTCGCCATGACACACAGCGTTCTTCCTCCTCCGAAAAAATTAAAAGAAAATACCGC
>DAHXMP010000467.1 GCA_027371665.1 Bacteroidota bacterium
AACTACAACCATAATGGGCGAATGAAGCATAAATTAAAGAATTTACTAAAACTTTACTTGCAATCAAACTACAACGACGGTACGGCACAGGGCAATAAAGGATTTAATTTACTAAAACTTTACTTGCAATCAAACTACAACAAATAGTTATAATGGAAAAAAAATTTAATAAATTTACTAAAACTTTACTTGCAATCAAACTACAACGAAAACAAACGACAGCACACAATTTGTACGAATTTACTAAAACTTTACTTGCAATCAAACTACAACAATGATTGGGCAGGGAGCCGGCGAGACAGGAATTTACTAAAACTTTACTTGCAATCAAACTACAACTGTAAGCAGTACGATTATACATGGTGCTCCAATTTACTAAAACTTTACTTGCAATCAAACTACAACTGTCATTAGGTAATATACCCGGTAAATTCCAATTTACTAAAACTTTACTTGCAATCAAACTACAACTATTCGAGCGAAGATAAAAAGGAGAAGATAAATTTACTAAAACTTTACTTGCAATCAAACTACAACCGTTTTCTCTGCTATCTCATCTTGCGTTATAATTTACTAAAACTTTACTTGCAATCAAACTACAACAAAGTCTTTAACGAAAAAAAAGAAAATGATAATTTACTAAAACTTTACTTGCAATCAAACTACAACTTTTTAAGTATTATAATAAAAGGAATGATTAATTTACTAAAACCATAAGAAAAAAATTGTTTTAAAACATTTATCAATGTTTTAAAACAACCAAAAATTTTTATATTTGTAGAATGTATAGTAATACATTTTCCGGAGTTGGTTATGAAAAAAGCAAAAGACACTAACGAAATTAAAGAAGAAATCAAGGCTTCTTTCTTTTCTTTGTCCGACGAAGATCAGGCAGAGCTTATCAAGGAATTATCTGCCGTATCAGGCACCTCGATTTCAATCAATGAATTTGCCGCAAAGCATCAGCAGATTTGCAGCCAGAACATCAAGTTTTCCTCTGTCGAGCAAACCGGGCTCAGTCACAGCCCTATGATAAAAATAACTCTCCACACAGCTTTCGGAGACTTCACAGGTGAAGGCAGCAACCAGAAAATTGCCAAGGCAAACGCATGTACCAAAGCAGACGCAGAAGCCCCGTGGAATAACCCGAGGCTTCACTGATTAATCGTTATGAAAGAGTTGAATAAAAACTCAACTTTTTAACCCGCTGCTATATATTCTCAAATTCGAGCTAGTTTATTATTTTAACTCACCTTTTTTGCCTTTGTTTCCTGCATAACCGCTGTTAAAATTCGGATTAGACGGTTTGGCATAAGACTCCCTGTCAAAGCAGTTTTTCAGTTGCATCATTAAAGAATTTCTTATATCACGCACATTTTTATACATTTCGGCAGAACTGAACAATCGTGAATCGCTTCCAATCAGCACCAATTCCCCATAGTCATTGATTCTGTAAAAAGTGTATTCAAGATTAACGGCAGATTTAGAAGTATCAATCCGTAATTCATCTCCCGTTATATAGATGATAAAATCACCCAGCATCAGATAGGTGTCCTCGATATTGTATTTGAATTTAATAACCTTCATTGACTTGAAATCCTGAGCAAAGGTAATCACAGCATTCTGAACGTCTTTTTTAAAGGCAGAATAATCAAGCATCCAGATTGTTTGTGAAGGACATATCACAGTATTAATAATAAATACCGGTATAATGATGGCGAGCAAAGATTAAATGGGCTTTTTCATGGCGGACTCCCTTCTTTTTAATTTGTTTCACATATTTTGTATTACTGTTAATGAAACCGTTTTGTTTTGCTCATCCTCTTCTTCCCGGGAGAAGATTGAAAAGGATATTTTCCATTCGAGCTAAGGGCAGGTCATTTTGATTGAGTCCTGCCTCATTCTGTTATAAAATCAATGTGCTCATCACATTGTAATTGTATTATAAGAATAATTATGCCAATAAGAAAATTATTTCCTGGATACGCTTTAAATAAATCCCAGTTAGAGAAGTACTGAGGCTGTTTTCCAAGATATTTAAATATTTATTTCTGTTTTCGTTGACACAGTAATTGTTGTACAATAAATTTGACATGTTGTTTTAAGTTGTAAAATTTAATGTACAATTCGATTAGAATAATTATAAGTTAAATTTGAATCCCTTGATATTTTACTTAATTTTGAATATGATTGATAACAGCATACTTGTTTTGGCAATAGGAAACGATATAATCGGCGATGACGGTGCGGCATTTGCCGCATCAGACGCACTGAGAGAACGTTTTGCTGATGGAGTTGATTTCGAGAATGTCTATGGCGGCGGGCTCGAAATTCTCGACATTATCGAAGGGAGGGAAAGAGTTCTCGTTCTCGATACGATATCTACGGAAAGAAATCCGGTCGGAACAATTCTTGAGTTCTCTCCTGCTGATTTCAGCCACAGTTCTTCTTCTTCGCCTCATTATGTCGGACTGCCGGAGGTAATTAAATTAGCTGAAATGTTCAACATCGAATTTCCTCAATCTGTCAAAATATTAGCAATAGAGACAGAATTTCAAAATGAAATAACTGAAAACCTAAGCCCTCAGATAAAATTTATGCTCCCCCATTACATTGA
This sequence comes from Bacteroidota bacterium, assembly GCA_027371665.1. Classification (GTDB taxonomy): domain Bacteria; phylum Bacteroidota; class Ignavibacteria; order Kapaibacteriales; family UBA2268; genus DAHXMP01. The sequence continues at coordinate 2,618 of DAHXMP010000467.1, forward strand.
CAGAGCCGGAACAATTATAAATGATTGGCTTCAAAACTTATAACACAAAGATTATAATCCTAAAAATTTAATACTTATTCCGCAAAGAAGAATTGCAAAACCTGCAAGTGCATGTATATATTTTTCAAGTTTGTGAGCGGGTAAAAGATTTATCTCGTAAATGCCGAGAAAAGTCAAAACGAGCATTGTTCCTATTGTTATAATTCCAAATACAATTGATACGGCTATAACCAAGGTATAATGATGCATTGCGGCAGGATACATAACGAGCGGTATAAGAGGCTCACATGGACCGAACACAAAAATTATAAATAATACCCACGGAGTTATCGGTTTTTTTTCAGATTCGTGAATATGAGTATGTTCCTCTGAATGATAATGTTCGTGTTCATGAACTGTACCGTCATTATGAAAATGAATGTGAGTATGCTTCTTGTTTTTTACTGCCATCCTTAATCCCCAAACCGTATAGACAAGCCCGAAAGCAATCAGGAGCCAGCCGGCAATGCTTCCTCTTAAAGATTCGATTGAAGTAAGCGAAGAAATTGCAATTCCAAAAGCAATACCGATAAAACCTATTACAATCGATGAAAGCACATGTCCGATACCGCACAAAACCACAACTATGCCTGTCATTTTCCTTTTCCAGTTTCTTGCTTTAGCAATTGCAATGAACGGCAGATAATGGTCGGGCCCGATAATTGTGTGAACCAATCCAAGAGATGCCGCAGTCAAAATTAAAATAAATTCTTCACTCATTTTACTTCTCTTTTATAAAATAAATATTTTAGCAAATTCTCGGAAGCTGTTCTCCTGACAGCATATCCACAATCCTTGTCGTCCCGATTGAAGTTTTGATAATCACTTTTCCGGGATTGTCTGCGGTAACTATGCCGAGCATAGCAGAATCCTTTCCCAGAGGATGATTTTTCATTATGTTTAATACCTTTTCAGCATCATTGGGCGAAACAAAAACAATTAATTTCCCTTCGTTGGCAACATAAAGCGGGTCGAAACCAAGAATTTCACACGCTCCTTTGACCTGCTCGGAAATTGGTATAGAATTTTCCCCGATGAAAATCCCGCAGCCTGATGAAGAAGCGACTTCATTCAGAACAGTTGCAACTCCTCCCCTGGTCGGGTCACGCATCATATGAATGTTTTGAGTAGCATTCAATATTTCTTCGACCAATTCATTCAGGGCGGCACAATCGCTTACAATTTCGGTTTCAAACTCGAATCCTTGCCTTTTCGACATAATAGCAATGCCATGTTCGGCGATTTTTCCGTTAATAAGAATCACATCGCCTGGCTTGCAATTCTTAGGTAAAATTTCAATTCCTTCTCTAATAATGCCTATGCCTGCCGTATTAATAAAAATTCCGTCTCCTTTGCCATGTTCTACAACTTTTGTATCGCCTGTAACGATTTCTACACCTGCTAAGTCGGCAGCCTTCCTCATGGTTTGTGTTATCAAATTCAAATCTTCAACCGAGAACCCTTCTTCAATAATAAAGCCCGCAGAGATATAAAGAGGCTTAGCACCACACATAGCCAAATCGTTTACCGTCCCGTTTACTGCCAGTGAACCTATGTTGCCACCCGGAAAGAAAACCGGGTTCACAACATAAGAATCGGTTGTGAAAGCCAGTTTAGAACCATTTATATTAAGAACAGCACTGTCATGAAGTACATTTAATTTGGGATTGTCGAATTGGCTTACGAACAGTTTTGTAATCAACTCATGAGTCAGAGTGCCTCCACTCCCGTGAGCAAGCAGGATTTTTTTGTAATCGCTATAAGGCACAGGACAATTTAATTTTCCATTTATGTTATTTTGTACTTTATTTGTCATTTTAAAATCTCCGGGCAATTCTAAACTTTTATTAAATCATCTATTGTTGAACTTGTCTGTACCTGAAATATGCAGCACAAGCACCTTCCGGGGAAACCATGGGAGCTCCCAAAGGATGTTCGGGATTACAAATCTTTCCGAATGAAATGCAATCAGCAGGCTTTTTCATTCCCTGTAAAATTTCGCCTGCAATGCAATCTTTAGGCTCTCTCACTTCGATTCCATCAAGTATGAAATTTTTCTCTGCATCAAATTCATAAAATTCATCTTTGAGCTTCAATCCGCTTTGAGGGATTACACCTATTCCACGCCACTCTTTGTCGGTTTTATCGAAAACCAGCTCGATTAATTTCTGAGCATGTAAGTTTCCTTCGCGGGATACAGCACGTGAATATTTATTGACTACTTCATATCTATCTTCTTCGATTTGACCTACAGCTTCGTAAATTCCGGTGATAATATCAAGCGGCTCAAAGCCGGTTGCAATGATTGGTATATGATATTTTTCCGCGATAATTTCGTATTCCTTTAATCCCATAACTGTGCATACATGTCCCGCTGCAAGCAGACCCCGGATTTTTACATTTTTATTGTTCATCAATGCTTCGATTGCAGGAGGGACAAGCATATTTGCACACAACAAATAATAATTGTTCAAATTCAGTTTCTTTGCTTCGATGACAGACCTTGCATTTGAGGGAGCGGTTGTCTCAAAGCCGACTGCAAAAAACACAACTTTTTTTTCGGGATTATCTCCTGCAATTTTAACTGCATCTAAGGGAGAATACACCATCCTGACATCTTTTCCGTTAGCTTTAGCGCTTAATAAATCCCCTACCGAACCCGGCACTCTCAGCATATCTCCGAATGTAACAAGAACGACATCGTTTCTCGATGCAAGGCTGATTGCCTTATCAATGATTGAAACCGGAGTTACACATACGGGGCAGCCCGGTCCATGAATTAATGTAATATTTTTGGGCAGGTACTCTTCAAAATTATATTTAAGTATAGTGTGGGTCTGCCCTCCACAGATTTCCATGACAGAAATATATTTTTCGGATATCTTGTGAATTGCCTGCGAAACAGCCTTCACAACCTCATGATTTCTATATTCATCAATATATTTCATTTACATATCGAAGTCAAATTTATTTTACAATTTTCAAAGTCCTCGAGTACGAGTAGTTTGAAATTTATCGTAAGATTCATCTGCAATTATAATTTCCGATAGCATATCGAGTGTATTCTGAGCTTCCGATTCATTGATAACAATCAGAGCGAAGCCGACATGAACGAGAACATACTCTCCCGGCTGAACTTCTGGAACGAAATCAAGACACACATCTTTAACGATGCCGCCAAAGCTGACTTTTCCCATGAGAAGATTTCCATCTTGATGATTTATCGAAATTAATTTTCCAGGTACCGCAAGACACATAAAAACCTCACATTAAAAATCCTTAGTACTGCCAATTTCCCATTTTAAAGCGGCAATCTGTCCCAATGCAATTCCACCGTCGTTTGTCGGGACTCTCTGGTGCCAATACACATGAAAATTATTTTCTTCAAGATGCTTAATTGTTCTTTCGAGGAGAAAAGCATTTTGGAAACAGCCTCCGCTCAGGATAATTTTCTCTTCACCAAAATATTTTGCCGATGAAAGAATTATTTCAACGAGCGTATTATGAAACTTCGATGAAATAATCGAAACGGAAATGTTATTTCCCAAGTCATTTAAAATACCATCAACAATCGCCTGCCAGTCAACGATTAAGAACTTACTGCCGTTTAATTTGAAATTATACGACTCTTTTATATTTTGATTTGCAGCAAACTCCAGCATCATAGCCGCCTGCCCTTCATAATTGGCCTTCTGTTTCAAATTCAAAATCGAAGCAACACCGTCGAAAATCCTTCCAACACTCGATGTGAGCGGGCAATTAAAATTTTCTTCCATCATTCTTTTTAATATTTTTATTTCCTGAGAATTGAAATTCCCGGAAATAAGATGAAACTTATTGCTGAAAATAAATTCGCCAAACATTTTATAAAGCATACCCAATGCGGAACGTCGTGGTTCTTTGATTGCCTGCTCACCTCCGGGAAGCGGGAATTGAAGAAAACTTCCGGCATGAATACATGAATCATCACTGCATCTGAAAAATTCACCTCCCCAAACCGTTCCGTCAATACCGTAACCGGTGCCGTCCCATGCTATTCCGAGTGCATCTCCCTTCACATGATTTTCTGCCTTGCAGGAAGCGATGTGTGCTATGTGATGCTGAACAGTTTTACATTTGCCGTTAAATGATTTTGCATACCGGGTGGAATAATAATCGGGATGTAAGTCTGCCGCAATAAGCTCAGGCTCCGATTTATAAAGCAATTTAAAATCGTTTATGATTCTTTCAAATGCTTTGTTAGCCTCCTGTGTTGACAAATCTCCGACATGCTGGCTTATGAAAATATTCGAGCCTGTCTTTAAAGCAATAGAATTTTTTAGCTGACCGCCAACTGCCAGAATATGTTTTTTATCATTTTTATGAGTTGTTCCGTTTTCTCCAAATTCGACGGGAAGAGGGGCATAGCCTCTCGCACGCCTTATTACCATAACTCTGCCATTGACAATACGAACGACAGAATCGTCAACATGACGCTTAATCTGCCTGTTGTGAACGAGGAAATAATCAGCTATTACGCTCAGCCTTTCGAGAGCTTCGTATTCGTCAATGCACATCGGTTCTTCGCTAATATTGGCACTGGTAGCAATGATGGGTATATACAGGTATTGCATCAATAGATAATGGAGCGGAGAATAGGGCAGCATTACGCCAAGTTCGGGATTACCCGGTGCGACAAGTTCCGATGGAACTTTCCCGTCACTATATTTTCTTTTCAATAATACTATTGGGGATTCGGAGGATTGTAGAAGCATATCCTCCTGCGTATTAACATAGCATATCTCTTTGACTGAGTTTATATCGGGAGCCATGATTGCAAAAGGCTTATCAACCCGAAGTTTTCTTTGCCTGAGCTTTTCGACGGCACTATCGTCATAAGCATTCGCAATTAACTGGAATCCGCCAATACCTTTAAAAGCTATTATCTCCCCATGAATTATCAATTCTGCAGCTTGCCTGATTGCGTCGTTATGTTTTGATATCTTATTACCTTTTGAATTCCACAATTCAACATGAGGACCGCAATCAGGACAGGCTATCGGCTGAGCATGGTATCTGCGGTCTTTAGGATTTTCGTATTCTTTGCGACATTTGTCGCACATTTTAAAAACCTTCATCGTAGTACTTTTTCTGTCATAAGGCAATGCCTCGATGATTGAAAACCTGGGACCGCAGTTCGTGCAGTTGATGAAAGGGTATAGATATCTCCTGTCATTCGGGTCGTTCATCTCCCGAAGGCAATCGGGACATAAAGCTATATCCGGAAGAATAAATGCGGAAATCTCATCTGTCCGCCTGCTTTCATTTATTCTAAAATTCGTGTAACCGAGCGGGTCGAGAAAGGAATACTCAAAACCCGCAATGAAAGCCATAGCCGGCTTTTCTTTTCTTATCCTTTCTATAAATAAATCAAGAATTTGTTTGTTCTCTTCACCTTCGATAAAAACACCTGTGGAATCGTTTCGGATAAAACCTTTTATATCCATTTCGGACGCAAGGCGGAAGATGAATGGGCGAAAACCCACTCCCTGAACGGCTCCACGTATTGCTATTTTAACCCTGCTTTTCATCGTGATTCGACATTTCTATAAGAAATTTGCACCACTTACCGATTCCCTCGCCGGAAGTGCAAGAAACCTCAAAAATCTTCAGGGATGGATTTATTAATAATGCATTCTTACGCAACTCGGCAATCGAGCAATTCAAATATGACAGCAAATCCATTTTATTAATAATTAATGCCTCGGAATTTCTGAACATTGCCGGATATTTTAATGGTTTGTCATCTCCTTCCGTAGTGCTGACGATTACGACTTTCATTCTTTCGCCGAGGTCGTAAGCGGCAGGGCAGACAAGATTGCCGACATTTTCGATAAAAAGAATATCGAGTACGTGCGAATCGAATTTGGAGAATGCATCTCTTACAAGCATTGCATCGAGATGGCATGAGCCGTTTGTTACAATTTGCACGACAGGAACATTCAAAGCATCTATTCGTTCCGCATCCAGGTTTGTTTGTACATCTCCCTCAATTACTCCGACTTTGATTTTATGATTCAGGCACTGAATTGTATTTTCAATCAGGCTCGTCTTACCTGAACCGGGGGAACTGACAAGATTGAATGCGATGATTTTTCTTTCCCTGAACAATTGCCTGTTCAGAGCGGCAATTTCATCGTTTTTCTCCAGGATTTTTCTTTCGACAGTTATTAAGCTCATTTTTGTTCCCTCAATCATTTAATTCTATTTCGATAACATTCATTTCCATTCCCGTAAGGATTTCAACGCTCCCGCTCTCGCAATTCGGGCAATAAAAAAAAGGCTCGTCGAGTTCCGACTCTGTACCGCAGTTATTACATCTTATTGTAAGCGGAATTTTATTTATGTTCAGAGTTGCTCCGTTTAATTTTGTATCGTTAATTAATACCTCGAACCCGAATTTCAGGGCTTCAGGCATGATATTGCTGAATTTACCCAAATTTATCATAACAGATTTTACCGAAATATTTTTTGCCTGCGGCAAATATCCGCTTACTATTTCGATTATTTCCTCTGCAATGGAAATTTCATGCATAATATTTTTCCATAAAATAATTTTATTAGAATAAAATTTGACTATCAAAAATTAATCATTATCTCTTTATACTTTGGAGAACTTCTCCATTATAATCATAAACAGTGGCAACCAGGGGCATATTGCCGGGCAAAGAATGAGTGGCACAGCCGTGGCACGGGTCATATGCCCGGAAAGCCATTTCTATCATATTAAGCAATCCGTCGTTTACTTTTCCCTCTTTAATTAAAGTCCTCGCACTTTTGTCAACGCTCATTGCGATACGTGTCGAATTGTTCTGTGTTGCGACAATCAGGTTAGCTCTGCGAATCAAGCCTTTTTCATCGGTCTCGTAATGGTGGAATAACGTTCCACGCGGTGCTTCGACGACTCCAATTCCAACCGTAGGGACTGTAGTAGGAATGGCACGTATATCTTTCCCTGTTATGTCTGGCTCGGATAATAATTCGTTAATCCTTTCTGCTGCATATATCATTTCTACCACTCTTGCCCAATGGTTAGCAAGAGTGAAATGTACAGGTTTTCCACCGAGAGTTTTGAACATTTCATTATAAGCTTCCTGTGCTTTCGGCGTAGCCATGCCATCGGCGGCATTCAGCCTTGCAAG
>DAHXMP010000472.1 GCA_027371665.1 Bacteroidota bacterium
TATTAAATTCGATGACCTAGCCGAATATTTCTTTTCCGACCAATAGATAATTTAAAAAAAAATACAATATAAATCCTTTAAGTTATTCTTACAACTATACTAAAATTAGCAATAACTAATTTATTATATAATATATACTAAATTTGGAGGATTTATGTCTCAAAACAGAAGAGAATTCCTCGGTACAACGGGAATTATTACTGCCGCAGCCATAGGCACTACATTAGCATCACCGAATTTATCCGCTTTTGCAACATCCATTGGCGGAACAATAACAAAGCATGTTTTGCCTCCTTTACCATATGCCTATAATGCACTGGAGCCAATAATAGATGCCAAAACTGTAGAACTGCACTATACTAAACACAATGCAGCTTATATTGCAGGATTAAACAAAGCTGAAGAAGAACTTCAGAAAGCAAGAGAAAATAACGATTTCTCACTTGTTGACTACTGGTCAAAAAAGTTATCGTTCAATGGTGCAGGTGCATTTCTACATTATATTTACTGGCGTTCAATGAAACCCGGAGGAGGAGATTCCCCGAAAGGAGAAATTTTCGAACAAATTAACAAGGATTTTGGAAGCCCGGAAACCTTGAAAAACCAGTTTACAGCCGCGGCGATAAACGTTGAAGGTAGTGGCTGGAGTATACTCGGTTTCCGTCCTGATGACAAATCACTTGTTGTTCTCCAGGCAGAGAACCATCAGAAACTGACAACATGGGATATCGTACCGTTAATGTGCATTGATGTCTGGGAACACGCATATTACCTGAAATACCAGAATAACAGAGCTCAGTATGTAAAAAATTGGTGGACATTAATCAATTGGGATTTTATCCTGAAAAATTTTAAGGAACACAAAATGTAAAAAAAAAGCCTCCGGAAAGAGGCTTTAATAGTAGTGTTTAAGATGTTTTTATTTTCTCATGTAATTACATGATTTCAATTTAAAAAATCAGTCCATTATTTTTCTTAAAAATGCCGGTTTCTCGAAATGCATCCTGCTTCCGTTTCCGTTGTTATCTGATTGAGAGCTGTCGCCTAAATACAATACATTATCGCTGTGATTAGGATTAGACTCAAATTCATTTTTTAAATCATGGCTCAATCTTCTCTCGAATGCGGGAACATCATATTGCTTCAGTTCTTCATATCCGCGCGGGCTTTTTAAAGTATCAGCCGAAGGATTACTAAGATATGGATTATCATTAATTCCTGCACCCCCAACCGTAGCTGCTACCCTGAATGGATTCTGCTGTTCGGCGAATTGCTTTTTATTAAAAGGTAATTCCTCGGTTTTAAATTTGAAAGGAGATTCTGCCGCATACTTTTTCCCGTCAAGTTTACTCTTGTTAAATCCTGTTGCAACAACAGTAACGGAAATTTCATCCATCGGTTCGGTTTTATAAACGACACCGTGAATAAGATTGACATCAACACCTGCCGCTTCTTCAACTATCGTAACAGCTTCGGCGACTTCGTGCATTTTCATATCACTTCCTCCTGTAATGTTTACCAGGACACCCTGGGCACCGGCAATAGTTACACCGTCGAGAAGGGGCGAATTAAGTGCATTCTGTGTAGCTTCAGCAGCTCTGTTAGGCCCGGTTGATGTTCCTATACCCATGATAGCATCGCCCATACCTTTCATTACAGTTTTCACGTCTGCAAAATCAACATTAACAACGCCGTGCTGGGATATAATATCGGCAATTCCGCGAGTAGCATTGTAAAGCACTTCATCTACTTTCTGGAAGGCTTCACCGAAATTTGTGTCTTTTTCAATTATCTCAAGCAATCTCTGATTTGGGATAACAATAAGAGCATCTACATATTGCCTAAGCTCGTCAATACCTGAATCGGCAATCATCGCCCGCTTTTTACCCTCCCAGCTGAAAGGTTTCGTAACGATTGCAACTACGAGAGAGTCAAGCTCCTGTGCAATTTTTGCTACAGTCGGAGACCCCCCGGTACCTGTTCCACCGCCCATACCGCAGGTGACGAAAATCATGTCACTGCCTTTTAAAGCAGATTTAACATCTTCAAGGCTTTCTTCGACTGCTTTTTTACCTACTTCAGGGTTAGAGCCTGCACCCAGACCTTT
>DAHXMP010000473.1 GCA_027371665.1 Bacteroidota bacterium
GATTCGGGGCCTCTTAACTCAAGGTCAATTTTTGTCAAAATTAGCAAATATTTATTAATTTACAAATTTTTTAAATTTTAATTCTTGGAAATCTGAATCTTTTTTCTTTGTTTTGCAGTAAATATTAGCGTAATCTTATTGCGTTCTTAACTGAAAATCACCAATTTTAGCAATCTTACTGGACGCAGAAAGATATACGCCCGAATAATCGGGCGTTTTTCTTTTTGTTTAGTAAGGGGGTGTTTGGTGATACCTCAGTTAAGGGCAAAATGTGAAAACGCCCTTTTTTACTAATTATTCGGAGGTATTCAATGAAAAAGTGTCTTTTGATTTTGGCAGTTCTTATTTTTATTAATCCTTCTTTTTCTCAAATCAATAAAAAATATCAAATTGATGTGAAAACTTTTTTGGGAAATACTACTCATAGTATGTGCATTAGATATGGAGTTATAGCCAATGCAAAAAATTCTAATTGGTGTGAAATTAAAAATAACAGTCCTTATTATGTTCTTTGGATTAGAAATTGTGTTTATAACTATTCAGCTGAAAAAAAAGAAGTGGGATTGCGAGCTTATAAAGAATATAATATTTATATTGAATTTGACCTTGAGTTAAGAGGCCCCGAATCTGCTCTTAATGATGGAGAATTATTTAAAACAGAACATTTTATAATTGGATTTGGAGCAGATGAAAATTTTAAAGATTATGATTCTCCGAGTGTGGACGATGTTTTAAATGCAAGTAATGATTATTTTAATAGCCTGAAAGAACTAAATCCAGTATTAATTGAAGTTAAAAATAATTTAACAAGTGATAAAATTAATTCTTTGATTAAAATTCTCGAAAATCTTGTTAATGATAATGTTTTGAGACCGAAATTTAATAAGGGACAAAGAATAGAAGCAATAATTTGCGGAGCTATTTGTTATGTTCAACTTAAACAATGGATGCAGGCAAAAGAAAAAGGTGATTGGTAAAATAATTTTGATTAAATTTGTTAATTAATTTTTTATTTGATTAAATATTAAAGATATGTCAATTTGGCATAGCTTTTGTATTGGATTAAAAAGGAATGTTCTTATTTTTCTGTCAAGTTCTATATAGGTGCGATTTATTATACAAGCAATAGCCCTCAACCTACTAATTATCTTACAGTAGTGTTGACTCAAAGCAACATTTTAGGCTATCAATCAGATTACGGTAATTTTAATCCAACTAACTGGACTGCTGATGGACAATACAGGCACAACCATGCATTAAGGATGGTGCTGTCTTCCGGTGGAGCTTTCGGTGAATTAATTGATACAACTACACAAGGACACTACGAATATAGAAAATATGAAACAACTTTACCGAGTAATATCAATAATCTTGATGTACAATTATATTATCTAAGTGTTGTTGCATTTGTATCTGAAAGTCAAAGTAATATTTATTCAGGAGCAGGAACAGATGTAGAGTATGACCCAAGCCTGAAAATTGACCTCGGTTTGAAAAATTTAACAACTTTACCAACAAACTACTGTTTTTCGAGTATTAATCCCAAAATTCAGGTAACAAATAATTCTGGTAAAGCAATAACTGATTTTAATGTTTCGTTTTTTCTCGATGGGATTGAAAATCGCAAGAGCTTTTCAGGTAATCTCGGAATAGGTGATAGTACAATAATTGATTGGGGAAATATCCCCTACTCTCCATCAGGAGAATATAAAATCTCATTCCAAGGATTCACAAACATAAATGGTAATTCAGTAACTGATATGAATTATAAAAATGATTCTTATATGTACACTGGAATAGGATTCACACATAATGCTTTTACAAATTTCCAGGCAGGATTTGATGTTTCTTTACCAAGAAATCTTGTTCTAGACCAATCTCAAAACAATGACTTTGTATTGTTTAACTCAACAAAATGTGGTGCTAACAACACTCAAGGTGCAATCAGATATGCTCTTCATTCAAGTTGGGGAGTAAGCGGCAAACCCGGACCAATAATTTTTGGCGAAGCAGATATGACAAAACTTTCATCGCCAATTCTTGATTTTTATTATGCTTATTCTGATGACCAATATGGAGGTACAGCACCTGTAATAAAGGTTCAAGTATCACAGGATTGCGGCACGACGTGGGATGATGTAAATACTATTACTGCAGTTGAAACAGGACAACCATCTCAGCATGGGAATTGGTATATCCCTGCATCAAGTGATTATAAGCTTGTAGAAACTAATTTAGGTGCATATAATGATAAAGGTATTATTCTAAAAATTACAGGTATTCCCGGAACCGGTGGTAATGCATTATACATTGATGAAATATCTTTATCCTCAGCTACAGATGTAAAAGATGTATCAACCTCTGATGAAGTTTCTGTTTATCCTAATCCTGCAGCAAATGAAATTAATCTGAGCAATGAAAATTATTTAGGCTCACAATATTCTATATGCTCTATTCTCGGAGTGGTTGTTGCTCAAGGCACCAATACAAATAACAAGATTGATATAAGCAGGCTGGATGCAGGTTGTTACTATATCAAAATTAATAACCGGCAGATTAAATTCATTAAAAACTAAATATCAGAATAAACAAATTTTTCAAAACCCTTGCAATGATTCATTGTAAGGGTTTTTTGTTTTTAGTATAATTTACTTTCAACAATACTTCTTAAAGTACAAGAGTCTATATAAATAAAAATTATTCACAAAGTTATTGGATTTAAAAATGAGGATAACAGGTAACACTATTTTTATTACGGGTGGTGCAACAGGTATCGGGTTTGCACTCGCGAATGCCTTTGTTAGGGAAGGTAATGAAGTTATTATTTGCGGCAGAAGAGAAAACAAGCTCGAAGAAGCCAAATCTAAACTACCGACAGTTCATACAATAAAATGTGATTTGGAAATTTCTTCAGAAAGAAAAATATTATTTGAAACCGTAACAAAAAAATTTAAATCTTTGAATGTCTTAATTAATAATGCCGGAATTCAGAAAGCATATGATTTTGAACATGGAACTGCAGACTTATTCGATGCGGAAAACGAACTCACAATCAATCTCGAGGCACCCATTCATCTTGCTGCATTATTTACCGGACATCTTAAAAATATAGAAGAATCTGCAATTGTAAATATATCATCCGGCCTTGCATTTGTGCCTCTTGCTTTCATGCCTGTCTATTGTGCATCCAAAGCTGCCATTCATTCTTTCACGATTTCATTGAGGCATCAATTAAGAAACACAAAAGTTAAAGTATTTGAAATAATTCCTCCCACTGTGAATACTGAATTAGACAAAGGAAGAAGAAATGCTAATGGGATGGCAAATATTGGAATATCCTCCGAAGTAGTTGCTAATGAATCATTAATAGCTTTACAAAAAAATAATTTCGAAGTATCTATCGGAATGGCAAAAAACCTTGTTATCGGTTCAAGGGACAATCCCGTGAAGGCTTTTCTGAATATTAACGGATTTAACTAAATGATTATTTCTGTTTGTTGAAAATTATTTAACGGAATTGAAAAATTAAACGTGCTTCCTTTACCGGGTGAACTTTCGACCCAGATTTCACCTTTGTTTTTTTCAACAAATTCTTTGCACAAAATCAAACCTAAGCCGGTACCTTTTTCATTGTTCGTTCCGGGAGTTGTAAAACTTTTATCAATTCTGAATAAATCTTTAATGTCTTTTTCCTGAATCCCTACACCGTTATCGGAAACGCTTACTTGTGTAAAAGTTCCATTATCTTTAGCTTTTATTGTTATTGTTCCGCCATTATTGGTAAATTTTATAGAATTTGAAATTAAATTTCTCAGTACATTATAAATCATATTTGTGTCACATAATACATCAGTATCAGGATTCACCTGAATTCTAATATTTAACCCTTTGCCGGAAGCAGTGCTTGTCATAACATCGACAGATTTTTTGATTAACTGTTCGAGATTAACCGTTTCCGGATTATATTGTATCCTGTTTGTTTGTACTCTTGACCATTCAAGCAGGTCTTCGAGCAGCTTCAGGGTAGCCGTTGAAGCAGAATTGAGCGTCTTCGACAAATCTTTAATCTCATTAATAGACATAGTGTCTATCTCTTTTGACATAATATCAGATATACCGACAAAGCCTGAAAATGGTGTCCTTAAATCATGTGCAAGTATTGAAAAGAATTTATCCTTTTGCTCATTAAGTTCTTTCAGCTTTTTTTGATACCGGAAACTTTTTCTTTTTATATTTTCATAAACATATGATGTACCAATTATTGCAATTCCGGCCCCGGCAAGTGAATATAAATTATTAATAAAAACAGTAAAAAAATCATACGAATTATAGTTTCTTGTTAATTCTGGGTGTACAAAAGCTGTTATCATGTAAACAATCATTACCGTCAATACTGTAATTACTGTTTGAAAAAACAGAAGCCTCAAAGCAACTGTACATATTAGGAGTTGTATTATTCCAATTAAGTAAGTCGAATGAGCAAGTTCACTGTCTTCACTTACAATTAACATAAATAATACTCCCATACATAATAGAATATCAGCAGTTGTAACAATTACCTGAAAATATTTATGTATTAATTTTGTAAACGTAAGTAAGAATGTAATAATCAAAACGGGGAACATTATGAAAAGCCTTATTTGGCCTATATAATTAGCAGTTATTGGTGCTACCCATTTATCTAATAAGAAAAATGTAGATGTAACTGAAAAGATTATCACTATACCAACACGCAAAAAAAGCACTGAATGCTCCTGGTAATCTGCTTTAAATACTCTTTCAGTCTCTTTGTCGAATCTTACTAACCTTAGGTCATCGAGTAGTTTCATCTATATTCAATGAACTATTATCATAACACCATTACAAAATTACACTAAAAATTATTTATAGAAAAATATAAAAAAAATCAAATAAAAAAGAAAATAATTTTACCAATAAAACGATAATACGGTTTAGTTTATCCTAATTTTATTTATATAGATAGTTATTTTTATTATTAAATATAATTAAGATACGGGGACAATTTAATAATAATTTTTTGGGGGATTTATGTTTAAAAAATTACTTCTTCTCGTACTCTTAGCTTTAACTACATACTCATCTTATTCGGATGGCGCATGGAATAACTTAAAGCTGCCGGCAACGCTTACATCAAATATAACTTCATTTGCCTCATGGGGAAATGATTTTTATCTTGGAACAAATGGTCAGGGTGTATTTTACTCTAATGACAGCGGCAATACATGGACAAATAATTCAATCTCTGTGATGTTGCCTGATTCTTTTCCGAAAATTTTAATAAACAGCACTGGTAAAGCTTATGCTTTTGGTAAAAGTATGATATATTTCACCAGTGATAAAGGAAACAGTTGGCAGGCTATGGCAAATTATCCAGGGACAAAGGAGACAATTCAATGCGAAGACATAAGTAGTTCTGATTATCTTGTAGTTGGCACAAATCAATCAATTTATGTCTATTCTCAAAATGCTGATGGCTGGTTCTGGTACAGAACTAATTCACAAATGGGACCAATGAACTGCTTTTCAATTGCTTTTGATATGAACGGTCAAATATTCGTATCCTGCTTTCACAGGGAATCATATAAAATATTTCTGACAGATTTAAACGGGCAATTGTTTACGGAAATAGAAAAAAATATAACAGAGAATCCACCCTTAGTAAGCTGTTTTTCTCATGATAGTACAGGAATTATGTATGCGGCGGTTGGCTCCTCGATATATCAGTTTGATTTTGCATCGGCTTTATGGACACTATTTACTCAGAGTGACCAGAAACAAATCAAAAGAATAAAATTCGCATCAATTTATTTACTTTCCTTCGATGACAGTTCATTAAGAATCTTTGATACAGGCAAAAAGTCATGGATACCCGACAATCCCGGTTTACATTTCACAGACCCGGTCATTGATGTAAATATTGATAATGGTGGTGGCATTGCTGTGATACATAATAAGGGAATTGATATAGGTATAGGTAATATCGGTAGTATAATCGGTATTATCCTCAGTAACTATTTTATTGTCCAAAACGACTTAGGAACGCCTATGGCTCATAAAACTTTTAAACTTTACAAAGCAAGCTGTGATAATAACCAGGTATTTCTTGAAAACGTGACGACAAACAATCAGGGTGGATTTTATCTTAATTATCAATATTTCAGCCTTAATAATGGTGACCAGATAAAACTGGAAATGCTTGTTTACACAAAGTATGCCGTCAAGACGGGTCATGAAGATTTCGGTGGTAAAATGTATGACTTATATTTGAATAATATGGAGTTTGATGGTATGGGTAATCCCCATTATTATTCTCTGACTGACCAAAGCCAGCAGACAATAACTATGGGCCATACAATGATTCACCGTTTCCTTGTAGTGTCTGTAGAATGGGAAGCAAAGCGTGAATACCTCGACACATTAGCATCGTGGTGCAAACTGATGTCTAACTTTTTGTATGATGTAACCGACGGACAGCTTTACGTAGAGGGCGTAGCGATATATGATAACTTTCAAAAATGGGACCAGGCAGACATCAGGGTTTTCGCTAATAACCTCGTTTGGCCCAACTCCGCTGTTGCCGGTATTAACCAGCCCGATGCCGACCAAGCTCAGGTCAGGATGCCTCGCCGCTGGTGGGGTAATTCCGATGACACGAGAAACTACGATGAAAAAAGCTGGTGGTACACCTATAATGACAGGGATGTTGATTTATTTATGAGTTCTACTATTGCTCATGAACTTGGTCATTACATGCTCGGATTTTATGATGAATATGTCTGGACTGACACCTCTAAAGCAAAATATCTGCCTGACGGTTATAATATGGGGTTCATGCAGTATCAATATCAAAATGCCCCGGACTGGTCATCTGAAATGTCTGACCCCGACAGGTATTCCAACCCTGATTACAGGTACACTGCTCAGTGGACTTATAACGGAAGCGACTGCTGGACTCAATTCAGAAATACCTACCAAGGATATTATGAAGATTATGCTTCCGGTGGCGACCAGCTATGGGTTCCAATTAAAATGCCTACTGACAGGGTCTTGTCTTCCGGGATGAACTTTATGCGCGGCCCCATGGATTATTTAACGGGTCAGAATCAATGCAGTATGATCCCAACAATGACAGTTAATGTACACGATGTTAATCTTGGATATGGAGATTATAATTTTATCGTATGGGATCAAAATGATAATCCTATCGCTAAAGCTGATATTTATGACTACGCTCCCCTGTTTTCCACTTATATTAAAAAGGATTACCAGGGAGAATCGGCAGATGACGGAAATATGATTGTCGTTGGTGCCGCAGTCAATGATGAAATATTAATAATGGCTCAGAAAATGTTTAATCTCGGCTTCATTCAGGTTCCTTACTATTATTTTTATACAGTAATAGTAAATGCTGTCACAGGAGCAAAAAATCAAGGTGATAACACTCAGGATGTTCAAGTCATTCACCTTACTCCGCTCAAAATGAATAACAGAATTGTTCCGACAATGAAATATGATTTTTCGGGAAATGTTTCCCTTGATTTCTATACCTTAAATAGTTTTAATACAAATCCGACAATTGATTTTCCCCTGACTGACAGCTCAACTAAAAACTATAATCTTAATTATAACCAGCAAAAATCAGATTATAGCATAGGGACCTCCGATGGGGCCTCTGAACAGGGAACAATTATGTTCAATTCCACTGACTCTGCCAATAAACAGTTTTCAATACCATTTAATTATCAGATATCTAATTTCGGTAGGAATGTTTTTGCTCCGGGCGGTGCTGGAGAGTTAATCCTGGATACAAACAATACATCGATTGAAAGAATATCAGCCCTCTCAAGTAACTTCTTCCCTCTTCTGAACGGGCTCGATAAGAACGTCAAACAGGCTGGCTCTGTCGTATCCTTTTCTACTTCACCGGGTACATTGGAACAAGGAACAAAAAATATGGTAAACATAAGATATTCAAGAAGCAACCTGACATTAGCAGACGAAGCATCATTGAGTATTTTTAAATGGGATGAATCCAATCTTAAATGGAATCAAATTACAAGCACACTGGACACGGCAAACCGGGTTGTATCGGCAATGGTAAGTTCCGATGGCACTTACGGGTCATTTACAACCAGCAGTGCGTCGGGTGTATTGGATAACAACGATAATAATTATTTCTCGTTCGGTGCTTATCCGAATCCTTTTACATCTTCGTCTAAGCTGGAGTTTTATCTTTCTCAAGCTGGAAATGTAACCGTCAGCATGTATGATGCACTCGGCAACAAAATTGCAACCTACGCCGATTCTTATCTCGGTAGCGGAAAGCACTCTTACGATATTGATGGTAAAGACCTGAGCAGCGGTGTCTATTATGTAATTTTGAAAGCCGAAAACCAGGTAATTACAAAGAAAGTTGTTTTGCTTAAATAATTACAAGTAAAGTATCCAAAACAAGGCTGTGCCGGAAAATTTTCCAGGTTCAGCCTTTTTTTTATTATTTTTTTTGAATATTGGTTTGTTTTCTCTTTTTTATTTATTAGATTAAAAAAACCATTTATTCAGGAATGTTTTTGATGCAAGAGATACTTTTAAACCAATATGAAGAACCGGGGAAGCAGCATTATAAAATACTTATTATGAGCTGGGCTGGCTGGGTATTCGACTTTTACGACCTTATGCTTTTCACTTTCTTACTCATGCCTATCGGTAATGAATTGCATTTGAGCGACATAGAATTATCATTTATACTTGGCTCATCGCTTGCCGCGACGGCAATTGGCGGTGTTATATTCGGTTTCCTCTGTGACCATTTCGGAAGAAAATTGATTCTCCAGATGACTATTCTTATTTACAGCATAGGTACTTTTCTTTCAGGACTTGCACCCAGCCTCGAACTTCTGATGATTTTCAGAATAATAACTGGCATGGGAGTCGGAGGAGAATGGGCAACAGGTCAGACCTACATTGGTGAAACATTCCCTGCAAAAATGAGAGGAAGATATGGTGCATTTATGCTGACGGTTACATTTCCAGCTTGAGAAAGATAAAACTCCAGCTTAGACGAAGATGTAAAAGGATTCGGATAAGCACCGAACGAGAAAT
>DAHXMP010000001.1 GCA_027371665.1 Bacteroidota bacterium
CTTCTCTGCCTTTAATATCCGGCATATCAACGACAACCTGCCGGTCGAACCTTCCGGGACGGAGTAATGCAGGGTCGAGAACATCCGGCCTGTTAGTAGCAGCAATAATAATCACACCGCTGTTTTGTTCGAAGCCGTCCATTTCGACGAGTAATTGATTCAAAGTTTGCTCTCTCTCGTCATGGCCTCCCCCGAGTCCTGCTCCCCTGTGCCTTCCAACAGCATCAATCTCATCAATAAAAACTATGCAGGGAGAATTTTTCTTCGCCTGGTCGAATAAATCACGAACACGGCTTGCACCGACACCGACGAACATTTCTACGAAATCGGCGCCGGATATCGAAAAGAAAGGAACACCGGCTTCACCAGCAACAGCCCTTGCAAGAAGTGTTTTACCGGTTCCCGGAGGGCCTAAAAGCAAAACACCTCTCGGAATCTTGCCTCCGAGACGCTGAAATTTAGTAGGTTCTTTCAAAAATTCGATAATCTCGACAAGTTCGTATTTTGCTTCATCAGCACCGGCGACATCTTTAAACGTTGCCTTCATTTGATTTTCAGATAATAATTTTACCCGTGCTTTACCGAAGCTGAAAATCCCCCTTGTACCACCGGCACCACCCTGCATACGCCTCATGAAAAATATATATAAGCCGATAATAAGTATCCATGGTAAAACCGAAAGCAAGTAGCCCCAAAAAGGGCTTTCACTTTCTTCATAAGTCCATTCGATACCTTTCGATGCCCATACTTCCTCAGTTTTAGAATCCAGGACACCAAGTTTGGTGACGAAATCTAAAACACTACGCATTTGACCGTCAATATTAACGGTAACATTTTTCTTTAATGTACCGTGAAATTCGTAATCATTAAGTTGGGATTTTTTAATTACTGCCTTGTAAATTTGATTATCATTTAAAAATTCAGTGTATTGCGTATAAGAAACAGGCCACTCAGCTTTTTGGTTCCCATGCATAAAAACATAGACTATTATAATGGAACCGAAAATAATAAACCATAAAAGGATATTTCTCATTATCTTAGCCTGCGGATTGCTTCCACCGCTCATCTTGTTAAAATCACCAAGGGGATTAAATTTTTTGTTGTCTTTTTTTTCTTTATTTGAATTGTCAGCCATTAATATTTTCCTAATTTGAGTTATTTGCTATTTTAAATATTTTCCAAATAAATGACGCATATTAACTAAGTTCATTGCTATAAAAAAATAAAGAAAACGAATAATCGCATATCCTATAACTGAAAATTAAATTTAATTTACTTTGATGATTACTCTGATAGAGCATAAATTGAAGGCAAATTCCTGCCATGTTCAGAATAATCCAAGCCGTACCCTATTACGAATCTTGAAGGTATTTCTTTTCCTATATATTTTACATTCACTTTTACTTTTCTCATACCCGGTTTTGAAAGAAGGGCAACAACTTCTACTGACTCCGGATTAAACAACTTTAAATTTTCAATCAGTTTGCTTATGGTTAATCCGGTGTCTATTATATCTTCCACTATAATGACTTCCTTACCTGTTATATCCAGCTTTGTAAGTATTAAATTAACTTCACCGCTGCTTTTCATATAAGCACCATAGCTATTAGCTGAAACTGTTTCAACTACACAATCAAGGCTTACTTTGCGAAGCAGGTCTGATGCAAAAAAAATGGAACCTTTCAAAACCAGCAGAAACACAGGTTTTTTCCCCTGGTAATCTTTATTGATTCTGCATGCTAATTCTTCAACAATCAAATTAATTTGACTCTTGGGAATAAATAACTCGAATTTTTTTTGATTGTACCAAAGCATGGGCGGTTGAGTAAACATAACAAATTCTAATAACAATTTCAATAAACAAATTTATTTCTTAATATATTCTGCCATTAAATATCTTTTTGTATTTTCAGTTACTTTAAATTTATCGTTGATTCTTAATCCAAAGAGCCAAATTATATCTTTTTTCGTTGTTAATAAAAAGACTTTTCTTTTATCAGGTATTGGAATTTTCCGGTTAATTAAAAAATCACTTACTTTCATTTTCCCATTCATGCCTAAAGGAATAAAATTATCTCCTTCTTTCCAATTACGTATTATAAGTCTTACAGGTAATAAGTCAAGGTCGAAAATTTCTGTATTCGGATTACCAGAAAATTTAACTGATTTTTTGGGGATTTCTTTTAATAATAGTTTGTGGCCGTTAAATTCAAATTCCCCACTTCTACCTATTTCTATAATCAAATTATCTTTAATAATAACCTGTTCAAAAATTATCATTTCCCTGTCTCTGTAGGCAATTATTCTTTTATTAATTTCTATGCGTCTCCCTGAAGGAGATGTTAATAAATTTTTTATTCTGTCAATAATTATCATTGATAATGGTGGTATTTGGAAGTATGTAGTAATTGCCCATTGTATGATTTCACCAATGATGAATTCATCGAGCGTACTGAGAGGTTTTACATTAATAGAAAATCCAGAATTTGTTTTGTTGCTTACAATATATTTCAAATAATTTCTGATATGTTCTGAAATAAATTTATCAGCCCCTTCCAAGAGCTTTGATAATCTCAAAATAGCATCATTTATGGATTTGTTATAATCATTTCTGAGCTTTGGAAGAAGGTCGAGCCGGATTTTATTTCTTGTAAAATTTTGCAGAACATTTGTCTCATCTACCTTCCATTTCAGATTCTTTTTCCGGGCATACTCAATTATATCAGATTTAGTGAAACCGAGTAAAGGCCTGATAATTAAGGTGAATTTTGTTAGAGGACGTTTTTCAGGAATACCGCTTAATCCGGTTATTCCGGAACCTCTGAATAGGTTTAGGAAAAAGGTTTCAACGACATCATCTGACGTATGAGCAGTAGCCAGATAATTGCTCTTACTTTCTTTTGAAACTTTTTCAAAGAAGTCATATCTCAGATTTCTGGCTGCAAGTTCAATACTTTGTAAATTATTTAGTGCGTACTGTCTGACATTAGCACTTGAGATATAATATGGCAGTTTATAAGATTCTGAAAGTTTTTTTACAAATAATTCATCTCTGTCAGAAGAATTACCTCTTAATTTATGATTAAAATGAACGACAGATACCTTAAAATGATATTTTTCGATTAAATGAACAAAATTATCTAATAGTACAACAGAATCTACTCCTCCACTAACAGCACACACAATACTGTCATTCTTTCCCAGACAAAGATTGTTAATTAAGCAGGATTCAAATTTTTTATAAAAATCCACAAGAAAAGGATCCAAATCAATTTTAATATTTTGTACTTGTCTCAATAATCTTATCCATAAGCTTTTATACAATCAATAAAAAAAGCGGCAATCCGAAGTTCACCGCTTTTTACATTATTCTTAATATTTATTTATTAACAATAATCGGAATTGTTTTTGATGCATTTTCAGCATTAACTTTGCAATAATAAATTCCATCAGATAGTTCGCTCATATCAGTTATGAAGCTGTATTGACCGGAATCAAGCCTTCCATTATGAATAGTTTTAACTATATTGCCCATAATATCATATAAAGAAATTACAACATTCCCGGGTAAGGGAAGCATTAAACCGATATTTACAGAATTCATGACTGGATTAGGGGATGCATTTAATGTAATGCCGGAGCCATAGTAATCTGCGTTATCAACAAGAGCAGGAGAATTATCTATTTTCAAATTATCAATATACCATCCGTCCTTATTGTTGAAATTATTAGAATACAGCTCAAAGGCTATCATAACTGTATCACCGACATATTTATCAATGCTGATGCGTTCACTATACCATGAACTTGTTGCAATGTCACTTGTAAATCCCGGGGAACGGTCAGAGTTTACTGAAACCAACGTATTCCAGGTAGAACCGAAATTACTTGATATCCAGACAATACCGGCATCACCGTTTTTCTGGATGAGGGCAATTTCCTCAAAGCCAAGGGTTTTCATTGTCGGCGATAAAATGACGGGTGGAAAATAAATATAGTTAGTAGCATTATTAGCATAATTACCAATCGGAGAATCCGTTAAGGCGTTAGGTGGTGATACTGCTTTGATTTGTGTTAAACCCCAACCTTGGTTAGTATAAGTTGCTACAGTGTCAGGTACATTATCAAAATTATCATAAAGCTCAGTATAAGGTTCACCCGCATAAGCAACGGACAGTTCAGAGTAATCGCTTTCGGTTTCAATATCTCCTCTTTTGCCGATGGCTTTTAGTGTAATCAAATAAAACTTTTTCGGAATAAGATTCAATTGAACAGAACTTATTTCACCTGCCTGAATGTTTGAAGAAACGGATTCTGTTTTAACACTGTCTATATATATATCAATTCTGTTAAAGTCGTTAAAATAAGTGCTGTCAGTATGGTAAAATGGATTTGTCCATGATAGTAAAACACCATTCTTATTAGAACGAGCCGAAATAGAAGTGGGAGGAAAAGGTTTTAAACCTCCACCTGCATAAAGCGAGACAGATATTGAAGGACTTTCCATATTGTTATCTAATCTTGCCTTAATGCTATAAGTATATTGAGTGCCATCAACAGCACTATCATCATTATAAGTTTGTTGCCCTTTAGCAACCTGTCCAATATCCGTCCCATTCCTTGAAACGACAATTTTAAAATCTCCGAGATTATCACCAAGCTGATTTGTTATAGGGTCAATCCAGTTAAGTGTCACGCGAGTAGGTGTGTGATAATCACTTACTGCCGTTAAATTAGTCGGCGGTTTTGGTGATGTTGATAGAGGAGCTACATACACATCGTTTGTCCAGAATGCGGAATTATAACTGCTCGGCATCCACCAGCACGGGTATATCCTGCCATTATATGCAGTAATACTTGTATAATCACCCCAATAATAATTGCCATTATCTCCTACAACATCACTTGAATTATTGACATAAATCAATTGCGGAGTAAGCCTGATATTTCTAAAATTCACTCCATCGGAAGAAAAAGCAAGATAAGCATCAAAACCAATATTGTTTGCATCATTTTGAGAGCTGTAATATACAACTGCAACCATACCTGTAACCGGGTCAACTGCAATATTTGGGAAAAACATATCATTGCCGTATTGGTTATCGTCAATCCTGATTTTGCTTGTCCATGTTCCACCTCCATCGGTTGACTTAGCCAGGAAAAGTCTTGTTTGACCATTATCATCTTTACCGGTTTGAACAAGATATACATAACCTCTTCGAGGCCCATTGGAATTATCAACTGCAATATAAGGCATCGAGGCAACACGCAAACTTTGTTTATTTTCCAAAACATATCTGTAACTCAGTGAATTCAGTGTTCCCACAGGTGGAATTGACTGAGCTTTTTTAGGAGAAGACAACCATGTTGCTCCTCCGTCTGCAGATTTTTGAACATAAGCATCGGCATAGTTGTTTGCCTGTGAAATCCATGTAACATAGATTTCACCATTTGGGCCGATAACAGGGACAGGAGATTGAGTCTGGTTCACGTCACCGCCGGGCAGTAAAGTCGGGATAGACCATGTTTGGCCGCCATCATTAGATTTTGAGAATGCAATACCCGTGTTTCTTACAAATCGTTTCCATGTTATATAAATGTTATCCTTAAAGGGAGAAGCAGTATTGAAATCGGCTGCAATACTATATCTGTCATTGAATTCCTGGTTTAGAGTACCTTCGGTTGATAAAGCAACAGGTATAGGTTCTTCCCATGTCTTTCCACCATCTTTAGACCTGCAAACAAATAATCCGTTATCATAATCCCTTTGTTGATTATCAATCTGAGTTGCACCATAGGAATAATAACACCAACCGCGAGAGTCGAATGTCAATCCTGGGTCATATACCAACATATCGAATCCGGAAGGGATATTAATATATAAACCGTTATTATCGGGAGTAGCAGAGTGATTCCATGTTTTAAATCCGTCAAATGTAGCATAAGCACTCATTTTATAACCTGTCTGCACAGAAAGATAATAATAATCGTTTGCACCTGCAATAACATTGTCGGGGTTAAGTGGATTATAGGTAATCCATGTCTCTGACTGATTGTTGTTACCCTGCGATAAGTTCACAATTTCAATACCGTTGTCAGTTAGAATTTTATCAGGGCCCTTATATTTTGCCAAAGCTTCGGGGGGAAAGTCTTTATAATAAACTTTTTTAGCCTGGATGAAAATATCGGTAGGTTTGCCTTTGTCGCATCTAAATATTCAGGCAATCTACGTGCATCATATTGGGCGTGTAATTCAAAAATAGTTGAGATAAAAATAATTGAAATAAAAAAGTAAAATATTTTTTTCATATTTCTTCCTTTAAAATTCTCATTTAAAATATTGAAGTATAATTATAATAATAATTGTAAAAAAAATGAATTAAACTTTACAAGTTAATAAAAAAAAACTCAAACATAAAATTTTGACTTGGGAAGCTTGTAATTCAGTCTCATTCTTGTTTCCGGTACTTGTTATCCTGGACAATTGCGGAATATTTACGTAATACCTGAATCAAAGCCTGAAAATCTCTCGGTTCAGGAGCATTAAAAGAAATGTGATTTTCATTGACAGGGTGTATGAAACTCAACCGAAAAGCATGCATAGATACTCTTGAAATAACTGGTTTTTCAAATTCATCTTCCTTCAGATTATAGTGTTTTTTTAAAACCGACAACCTGAATTCGCCAGATTTTCCATATAGTTCATCAACAATTAAAGGATGCCCAATTGCCGAGCAATGAACCCTAATCTGATGATGCCTGCCGGTAACGAGCTCCAGTTCAACTAAAGTGGCTATTCTGAATCTCTCAATTACTTTTAGTATTGTCAACGATTCTTTGCCTCGCGATGAAGGTTTCATTATTCCTTTTTTTTGATTATCAGGAATCAAAGGTATATCAATTTTAATTTCATTTTGTGAAATTATTCCAGATACTACAGCATGGTAGATTTTCTCCACTT
>DAHXMP010000005.1 GCA_027371665.1 Bacteroidota bacterium
GTTTGAGTAGAGAAGCAAATGCTCCATCCTTGCCTATTAATGATTTGCCTGTCCTTAATTGTTCTAAGGCTTTGCTTTGCATCTCTTGGTACTGTTCTTCTGTCATTACTCTGTCCTTATTTAGTTTTACAAAATTAATTGTTTTATTGGACAGAGTTTACTTTACAGTCTCTATTTTTAATAATTCAATTCGATTTTATCCTTCATTAATGAAATTTTATTCTGATCAATTCTCTAGATTATAGTGATTTTATTTATTATCATATATTAATATTTATTTTTGTTCTTTCCTCCCCTTTAATCCCCCTCCCATCCATACCCTTTGCGGCGGAGGTCACTTTTTCGTCTGAACTGTGATTTGTGTGATTAGTGTGATTTGTGTGATTGAAAAAGTTGTCTGAACTGTGATTTATGTGATTAGTATGATATGTGTGATTGAAAAAGTTGTCTGAACTGTGATTAGTGTGATATGTGTGATTAAGAAATAATAATCATTGGAGAATCATAAGAATCATGGAAATCATAGTTCAGACATTAGTGTGATTAGTGTGATATGTGTGATTAAGAAATAATAATCATTGGAGAATCATAAGAATCATGGGAATCATAGTTCAGACATTTGTGTTATTGGTGTGATTTCGTAATTTTGACTGATTGATAATTTAAAAATCATTTGAAAATCATATTAATCATAAGAATCATAGTCTAGACAATAAAAGGAAATTAATAGTATGATAAAAAAAGAATACAAATATTCCGAACTGACAAGTAAAATAATCGGTGCTGCAATGGAAGTACACAGCATTTTAGGTAATGGATTCCAGGAATTGATTTACCAGAGAGCATTAGCAGAAGAATTTAAATTAAGAAAAATAAATTTCGAGCGTGAACCGACAATGAAGATTTATTATAAGCATACAAATATTGGTGAAAGAAGAGTAGATTTCCTGGTAGAAAAAATAATTTCTGTAGAAATAAAAGCATTAATAAAATTAGAAGATGTACATTTAGCACAGGCAATAAATTATCTGGAAGCATATAATCTTGAAATTGGATTGTTGATTAATTTTGGAGCAAAAAGTCTAGAATTTAAAAGATTTGAGAATAAGAAATATAAATCATCATAATCACATAAATCACGGGAATCATAGTTCAGACAATTTACATAGAATTGTTCCTTACCTACGGGATACTTTTACAATTCCTAACAGCCTAACACCAACTTCTTAATTGGATGTTCCATCTTAACACCCTTACGCCCTTTTATGAGGACTTCGATGATTTCCCCCAGGGTTGCACCGGAAGAAGCTGCTTCGACTATGGAATCAAAGGAGTTAGGAGATTTTTCCTTTAATTCGGCATTCAATTTTGTAAGAGACAGCTTTACCTGCTTCTCATTGCGTTTTTCTATGTGAGCCTTGTAAGATTTTGCCCTCCGGCCAAAAACCGTCTTAAGAGCAATTTCCGGCGTTTCTGAAGGCTTTATATTATTGTCATCCTTAGCGGAGTCGAAGGATTTATATTTATTCGTACCGACGAGAACATCTTTTCCCTCGGAAATAGCCTTTTCACGCTTCAATCTTACTTCTTCGAGCATTTTTTGGGGTAATCCATTTTTTAATGCCTTCAGCATACCGCCTTCTTTCTCGACTTTTCTGAATAAATCCCAGGCTGCCTTGGCAAGTTCCGCCGTAAGATTTTCTACATACCATGAGCCTCCTGCAGGGTCGGCAGTGTCTAAGATTTCACATTCTTCTTTCAGGATTATTTGAGTGTTTCTTGCGAGCCGCTTAGCCAATTTACCCGGCACGCCGAAAGCATCGTCGAACCACCCGACACTAAGGCTGTTGCAGCCGCCCATAATAGCGGACATAGCCTCGCCCGTCGCCCGCAGGATATTAACATAAGGGCTGGACTTCGATTTGTTCCATTTACATGTTTCAGCATGAATAACTGCTTTCATAGATTCTTCATTTCCGCCAAATTCTTTAATGATTTTTGCCCATAAGACCCTTGCTGCTCTCAATTTTGCGATTTCGATGAAAAAATTCGGCCCTATCGAATAAGATAAACTGATTCTGGTTGCAATTTCATCAATATTCAGGCCTCTTATAAGTAATTCCCTTATATATTCTACTGCTGTGGCAAATGTGAAAGCAAGCTCCTGCACAGCATTTCCTCCCGCATCGTTAAATAAATTCCCATTCACCGTTAAGATTGCAAAGCGGGGGAGTTTGCCCTTCTCTGTCATGCTGAGCGGAGTCGAAGCATCTTTATTTGCCCAAGTAATAATCCATGCAATCTCGTTGAATGCATCCTCCATAGAAACAGGGTAGAAGCCATCTCCGGCTAATGTCAATATAGGGTCATAGAAAAATCCGCCTTTTGTCATTCTGAGCGAAGCCGAAGAATCCCTTGTTTTAGTCATTCTGAGCGAAGTCGAAGAATATCCCGTTGATTTCTGAAGGAACGCATCAAACATAGCAGCCACAGCCGCCGGAGAGTATTTTATTTTAATATAAACAGGGTGGTTTTCTATGTTAATATTTTTTAGGGCGGTAGAAAAATCATCCGGACAGAAAATCGAAGTTCCCTTCCTTCCTGCATTATTCTTTGAGCTTTTATTAGGATTTAATCCTTCGGATGAATCCTCGTCAATTTGCAGAAATATTGCATTCTGCCCACAGGAAAGATTACGTTTTAATTCTTTGTTAAAGGATTTAGGCTCCGGTTCCGGAATTTTCTGGAGTATATCCCATTCTTTATTAATAAAACCTGTTCCTCTAAGGTATGGTTCGAATCCGGGCAGGTTAGATATGAAATTTTCATCTTTTTTTACGACTTCACAGATATAAATCGGCTTTGTAACTATATTTTCATAGTTTTCTTTGATTAATTGTCCTAACGATTTGCCTTTTAATGACATTTCGGAGAGCTTTTTCCACTCATTGAATGTAGCAGGCTTAAATTCCGGCAACAACTTTTCTTCCTTTTTCAACTTCATCTATCAGATCAACAAAGTAATTTTAGTCTCATATCAGTCGTTAGTCGTTAATACATTAACAATGCGTCGCCGTAAGCATAGAACCTGTAATCGCTTTTCATCGCTTTTTTATAGACTTTAAACAATTCATCTTTGCCTGCAAAAGCAGCAGACATCAATAAAGAAGGAGATGCTGGCGGCTGAAAATTTGTAAGAAATTTATCTGTGATTTTGAAATCAAATGGCGGATAAATGAATTTATCTGTCCAGCCCCTATTTGGTTTCACTGTTCCGGATGTTAATACGGATGATTCCAATGCTCTGACCACACTCGAACCAACAGCTATAACGCTTTTCTTTGATTTAAGGGATTTATTTATTATTTCCGCAGATTCTCTCGAAATATTAAAATATTCTGAATACATCCTGTGCTTTGTTAAGTCTTCCACTTCGATTTTTTCGAATACACCCTGCCCGATATTTAATAATACTTTTGCTATCTTAACTCCCTTGGCTTCTATATCATGCAGTAAATCTTCCGTAAAGTGAAGCCCGGCAGTAGGTGGAGCTATCGAAGCGAGATTGGCTTTATTTGCAAATATACATTGGTAAGTTTTCTTATCATGTTCGGTTGGTTCACGTTTAATATATTCAGGTAAAGGCATTTGACCTATTCTCTCTATGACTTTAAATAAATTTCCATCATAACTGAACCTTACTGTTCTCCCTCTTGAAGTTGTGTTATCAATGACTTCGCAATGGAATTTGTTGTTATCGAAATAAATTTTATTGCCGATTCTGACTTTACGGGCTGGTTCTACCAAGACGTCCCAAATTCTGTCTTCGGATTTGAGCTCCCTTAGGAGCATTACCTCGATTTTGGCATTCGTCTTTTCTTTCTTTCCGAAGAGCCTTGCGGGAAATACCTTAGTTTCATTTACTACAAGACAGTCTCCTTTATGCAGATAATCTATAATATCCGAAAAAGCCCTTGTTTCGATTCTACCGTTGCTCCTGTTCAGTACCATCAGTTTTGCAGAATCCCTCGGGTCTGCCGGAAATTTGGCTATCATATTTTTTTGAAGTGCGTATTTAAATTCTGATAATTTCATAGATATTTTGTCCTAACTATTAATATTTATAATCAATTTCTTTCCTTTTTCCCGATATAATTACCTGATTATCGGAAAGCTCTTTGTTAAAAAGCTACTTAAGTAATTTATGTCAATATTATGAGGAAATTTTCAAATTGAAAAATTTTAATATTACAAAAATACAACAATCGCATACTCCACGTCAAGCACTTTTTATACTTTTTTTGTTGAAATTTCAATAAATTCATTCATTCTTTTAATAAATTCAGTCGGAGAACCGAGCTTTCCCTCCAGAAGCAAGGCTCCTTCATACAATTGAAGAATTGTTCTTTTCAGCAATTCATCGTTATTATTTTCTGTAGTGGTTGCCGATAAAGATGATTTTAATTTAATATCTGCTAAGTTCTTGATAATTGGATGAGATGTGTTAATTTCCAATATTTTCTTTGAATTTGTAAAATTTTTATCCAGCATCTGCATCATCTTTTCAACCTGTGAGTCCAATCCTTGCTTACCTATAACAAGTGTAACAGGAGAGTCCACAAGTCTCGATGATTCAATAACATCTTCAACCCGGTCAGCTAATACTTTTTTAAACTCGTCAATAAGGTTTTTTGATTGCTCATCGGCGAGCTTTTCTTCATGAATGTCCTTTTTAATTTCAAGGTCTGACTTTTCAATTGATTTTAAAGACTTTTTATCATATTCAAAAATATATGGTATTGAAAAAACGTCTACCGGGTCAGTCAAATATAGAACTTCGAGGTTATGTTTTCTGAAATATTCTAAATTTGGATTCATCTCAATTAATTCACGGCTGTCACCAAATAAGTAATATATTTCTTTTTGCTCTTCAGGCATTCGTTTGACATAATCTTTAAGTGAAGTTAATTCTTCCTTTGATTTTAATGAAGTTTCAAATCTTAAAAGCTCAATTATTTTATCCTTATTGGAAAAATCGGTATTGATTCCGGCTTTAAGTAAAGAACCGTAATTATTATAGAATTTTTCATATTTGCTTTTATCGTTTTCCGCCCAATCTTCTAATAATCCAAGGATTTTTCCTGTCAGGATGCTCTTTATTTTTGCCATCAATGGGCTTGATTGAGTAACTTCCCTCGAAACATTAATCGGCAGGTCTTCGGTATCAACAACACCACGGATAAATCTCAGGTAATCCGGTAATAATTCCTTGCAATTATCCTGTATAAGTATTTTGCTTGAATAAAGTTGCAGTGACTTGTCAAATATATCCTGGAATAATGCCCTTGGTGCTGTTTGTGGAATAAACAGCAATGCCTTAAAATTTATATTTCCTTCGATATTCAATTGCAAATGTCCAAGAGGATTCTCGTCATCATTTGTTATAAATTTATAAAAATCATTTAGTTCTTCTTCTTTTATTTCTTCTTTTTTCTTATGCCACAAAGCTGATACAATATTAATTCTTTCATTGTTAACAAATACAGGAAAATCAACGAAATTAGAATATTTTTTTAATACATTTTTAATTTCATATACCTGGGCAAATTGTTTAAAGTCGTCTTTCAATTTGAAAGATATTGTTGTTCCACGCGGTTTGCTCTCGATTTCCTCGATTGAATATTTGTCATCTCCCTGTGATTTCCATCTGAAAGTTTTTGATTCTTTGTCAGCATAAGTTGTTTCAATTGTTATCTCATCCGTTACCATGAAAACAGAATAGAATCCGACACCAAACTGTCCGATTAAATTTGCATCGAGTGATTGCTTTGACTCCTTAAGCTTCTTAAGAAATTCAAGTGTACCCGAACTTGCTATAGTACCTATTCTATCAATCAAATCCTCTTTCGTCATGCCAATTCCACTGTCCATAATCGAGAAAGTTTGATCTTTATCGTTTACATTTATTATGATTTTTAGTTCAGCTTCCGGGTCTTTAATATTGCTGTCGGTAAGTCTCTTAAATCTCAATTTGTTTAAGGCGTCAGATGAATTTGAAACCAGTTCTCTGAGAAAAATTTCAGGGTGGGTATATAGTGAATGTATAATAATATGAAGCAGTTGCTTCATTTCAGCTTTATATTCAAATTCCTGAATAGTCGGGGTATCATTCTCCATATTTCATAAGGTATAAATTAATCAAATACTTCATTGTTCGATTGCCTTTTACGTATTAATCTTACTATTATTGTGTTTTTATTATGAGATATGTTTAACCATACACGGTTGAAATAATCATTTTATTTTGAAATAATTAGAGATTTAATTTCATTTCCATATTGAATATAATATACCGCATCCGGTAAATCAACTGTAAGAACATTAAATTTATAAGTTCCTGGATTAATATTGATTTGTTTTATTATGTTGCCTGAAAAATCAAATAATTTTATTTTGTCATATCTGATTTTTAAATCATTTAATTGAATTGTAAAATAATATCCTGCCGGATTCGGATATATATTAAAATTAGCTATTGATTTTACAGTATTATCTATGACTCCTGTTTCGGTATTATATTTGTAAACACCATTACCTTTAATGCCTGCATAAAGATTTCCCGAATTATCAAATCCAACCGTATGCACGGCAGTTATTTCCAATCCTGCGTTAATTTGCTCCCATTGTGAATAATCGGCATTAGAACGGACAACACCGCTATCGTAAGTTGCAACATAGAGTAACCCGTCACCACCATATTCAAGCTGACGGGTGTCGTATGTTAAAAGACCAGAATAATTCCAGCTATCCCCGTTGTCCG
The DNA here is from genome assembly GCA_027371665.1 of Bacteroidota bacterium. Classification (GTDB taxonomy): domain Bacteria; phylum Bacteroidota; class Ignavibacteria; order Kapaibacteriales; family UBA2268; genus DAHXMP01. Next base: position 6,821 of record DAHXMP010000005.1, read on the forward strand.
TGGAAATATAAATACTTCCAGGGTCAGTTGCTACAGCCATGCTGCCATTAGCAGACGTTGTTATGCAATTGATAAATGATTGAATTAATCCATTGCTCGCTTCAGCCCAGCTTTCACCATCATCCGTTGATTTGAAAATACCTCCTCCTGTAGTTCCTAAGAAAAGGGATTCATCTTTTCCGATAGCTATTGTAGTTATTGATTGCCTTGTTAATCCACTGTCTTTAGGTATCCATTTCATAGAATCCCCGTCAAATCTGTAAATTCCGCTTCCTCCGGTACCGGCAAAAATCTCGTTCTTTTTATTTACTGCAAGAGACCACACTGTCAGGTCAATCAGTCCGTTCTTGATTTGTTCCCAACTATTACCTTCATCCTCTGACCTGAACACACCTCCACCGAAAGTACCGGCATAAATATAATCATTTGAATCTCTTGCCATTGATAATAAATAATTGCTGGTTAAACCATTATTTGCTGTTTTCCAAAAAATACTGTCTGTTTTTGTTTTAAAAATACCCGAAGCACTCGAACCTGCAAATAAGTTTCCCTTTTTATCTCCAATAATTGTAACAATATCAACATTATTTATTCCATAACTCTTATTAAGCCAGTTAGTATATCCTGAATCAGCCATAAAAATTCCTTCATTCTTAGTTCCTGCATATATGGTTCTGTTATCGCTTAAAAATAAACACCTTGTATCCCATTTTCCTATAGAATCGGTTTTATGAATCCAAATCTTGCTGACGTAAGGTTCCAGGTAATAAATGCCATCATCGCTTGTCCCGGCAAGAATACCACCTGAACCGTCACTCAGCAGGCACCAGATACGGGTAATAGGCAATGAATCGCTGAATAATTCCCAGTTACTGCCTCTGTTTGTCGAGCGGAAGACTCCTTTTTCAGTCCCTGTATATAAAAAACCGTCTTTCCCTTTTGTTAAATATCTGACAATAGTGCTTGATAAGCCATTATTAAGCGACACCCATTTTTTTCCGCTGTCGGCTGTGAATGAAATACCGCTGGCAGACCCAATAAACACTTTACCTGTGTCCTCGACAACAAAACTGCCAATATTAGTGTTTGTGTTTAAACCCCTGTTTCTCCATGTATTGCCATCGTCATCTGAGTTATAAGAACCGTCATTGCCTGAACCTGTCCATATAGTTCCGTCAGAATCCAATGCAAAGGATAATATAACACCGTCATTAAGGCCGTAGCTCGATGCAGTCCATGTATTACCATAATCTGTTGACCTGAAAATCCCGTAACCGTATGTTCCAAGAAGTAATGTACCTTTTTTTGTTACGAATAATGACCTGACATCGAAATCCGAAAGTCCATTATTTATTTCCTCCCATAAATCGCCATTGTTCGATGACCTGTAAACACCGGCTCCGATTGTTCCGATATACATATAATTACTGTCTTTTGCTATGCAGGTAATCGAGCCCCCGTAAAGCCCTTCAGTCTTTATCCATTTCCCTTTTTGGGCTGATAATGGCAAAGAGAAAGATATTATTATAACAAAGAGTAAAATCGAAATTTTCATAATTATGTATAATGTATTTTTCTTGTTCATAATATTATACACCTTCCCTAACCCTTCCCCGAGGAAGGGAAATTTTACACCAATTAACCACAAATATCAAATTTTGTTAAATCACATACTCAATTTTTAAAATGACACATTAACAGCAAAAAGGTCTCAGAATTTTTTCAAAATAATTCTTAATTTAATAAGGGCAGAAAAAATTCTACCCCTTGCGATAGTTATTTAATTAATACCATTTTACCGGTATATATTTTATTCCCTGCGACTAATTGATAATAATAAACTCCCGATGGAAATCTCTCCGCATTCCATTTAACAGTGTGTTCTCCCTGTTCTAATGTTTGGGATATCTTTGTTTCTAATTTCATTCCCTCCATATTATAAATATTCAGGCTTGTGAAGCATGGTTCCGCAGTCTCAAATTTAATGTTCGTGAAAGATTCAAACGGATTCGGTGATATAATCGGTTCTTTTACAAATGGTGGTTGTTCCTCAACTCCGAATGTACCTTCTGTGGTGAAATAAAACGGGTCGCTCCAGTCGCTTTCGCCGCCGTCGTTTACTGCTTTTACATGCCAATAGAACTTTGTTCCTTCATCGAAATTCATAAAGATTTTTCTCGATATGGATGTGATATTGTCTAAAGAATAATAAATTGAATTGAATGTTTCGTTTTTAGAAACTTCAAAGCGGTAGCTATAAGCATTGTCGCTTGATTCCCATGCAAGTGTGGGTTTTTTGCTTACGTTTGTCTCGCCGTTTGCCGGAGATGTCAGAATAGGTTTAACCGGTAATCCTATTGTCGTAAAATTCCAAATCTCAGACCATTCTCCCGGCTCGCCCTGGTTCATTCCCCTTACTCTCCAGTATAGCTTTGTTGAAGGTGGCAGTGGAGTATCAATCTGAATTATTGTGTCCGCTATTCCTGTGTAATCGAGCAATCCTTTTGTTATTCCTGAATCAGTTGCTATTTGAAGGTCGTATAAAGTCCTGCCAGCATAAAGTACATTATACACAGAACCTGACCATTTCAATTCAGGTTTTGAAGTTATATCCATCGAATCCTTTCGCGGAGTTATCAGTTCAGGCATCGAAGGCAGCGGCAAACCGGTTGTGAATACCCACACACTTGACCAGCGGCTTGTATCAGTACCAGAATATGCCCTGACTTTCCAATAATAAGTTTTATTGTTATCAAGAGCAACATTCATTTGAGTAGAATTAATATCATTATTATCAATTTTAATTGTAGAGAAATCCTCTTTTTCTGATATAACGAGTTCATATTTTGAACCTACGCTGACCTGTGACCAATCCGGTGATAAATTTGCGGGAATATTAATCGCAAAATTAACAGGATAATTCAGCATTGGTGCGGTTAAACCCAGCTTTACGGGTTCCTGCATATAAGGTATTCTGTATTTCGTATTAATAACCAAATCGGTAAATTTGTTTATGAGCCCGTTAGGATATTTTATAACTATGCTGTCAATTTTCGTGTTCTTTCCTATTCCGAAATTCAGTTCGTTGGAGCTTTGAGCGCATCTCCCGTTCATAACTGTTCCCGGCAGGCTGCGATAAAAAAGCTCTCCTCCGGCATAAACGGTTACATTACTCCCGAAACAATCGTTCGATACGCTGTTCTGGGGGCTGCCAGAAAGCCTGAATGCAATCCAGTTTCCTTTGTTCGGAATGTCATTCCTGAAAAGTTTTACATTCTCTGGCCCGCTTGAAACGAGAATATCCATGTCCCCGTCGTTGTCGTAATCCAGCCTGACGACCGTCCATGCCCCATGAATCAGGGAACCTGCTTCCCAGGGTATATCTGTCAGCTGAAAATTATAATCCGGGCCCTCGTTAAGATAGAATCTTGTGTATCGGTTTACGCTTACCCCCTTCTGGTCGTAGGAGTATTGAGCATGAACGAGGTCTAAATATCCATCTAAGTTCAAGTCAGCCCAGCAAGCACCTGCATTCATCTCAAAAAATTTTAATCCCATTTCGGAGTGCATATCCGTGAAAGTCCATACCGGATTGGTCACAGGTCAGCGTAGGTTCAAAATATGAACTCGTTATATCAGAAAAAGAGGATTTCTCTACAATTAAAATTGATAATAA
>DAHXMP010000013.1 GCA_027371665.1 Bacteroidota bacterium
CCAGGGAAATGTACAGGAAGCTGACATTATTTGGGAAGACCTGGAAACTGGCAAGCAGATTGGCCATCTTAGAAGCAATCCCCAGGACGGTTCATATTTCGTTGTTCTCCCGCTCGGGAGGAACTATGGCATTTATGCTAAAAAAGACGGATATTATCCCATAACAAAAAATATAGACCTGCGTAATGATAAAGGTTTCTTCTATGGCATATACGAAGATATTATTCTTTACTCTCTCAAAAATCTCGGTGGCAGCAGTATTAGAATAAACAATGTATTTTTCGATTATGACAAGTCCGAGCTAAAATTTGAATCATACCCTGATTTAGACAGGCTTGTTGAACTATTAAAAACAATCCCCCAATTTACTGTCGAAATATCCGGTCATACAGATTACATAGGTTCTGACGAATATAATATGGACCTTTCCGAAAGGCGGGCAAATGCGGTTGTAAATTATCTCGTGAGAAGGGGAATATCAAGGGACAGACTTAAACCTAAAGGATACGGTAAAACTAAACCTGTTGCAGACAATGAGTCAGAACAAGGAAGAGCATTGAACCGCAGAGTTGAATTTAAAGTAATTCCTAAAAAATAATAAGCCCGGAAACATCATTTGTTTTATAATGCGGCTGGAGAAAAAAGAATACTTTAGAAATGATATACATGAGATTTAAGATTGCATTTATTTAGGAATGACATCAATCCTAACACTGTTCTCGTAATTAAGAATATTTTTGCAAAGATTTTGAATATCTTTTAATTCAGTTTTTTCATAATAAACTGCAAGTTCGTTTAGTCTTTCCGGTTCTGCCCAAAATAATGCCTGGAAAGCCGCTATGTCAGAAATACCCTGCGAAAATTGCATTTCAGCATATAATTGAGATATTATTCTGTTTTTTACTTTACGCAATTCTTTTCCTGATAAAATATCCGATTTAATTTTTTCTGTTTCATTAATAATATCATCATATAACATATTACATGTTATTGAAGGATTAGAAGCAAAAGCATAGCAAATCAAAAACGAATTATTTTCTTTCTGGTCAAGCCAAGCACCTGCCTGTGATGCGGATTGCTTTTTTTGTATAAGTGATTCGTAAATCCTTGAACTTTTCCCGCTACCTAAAATATTGGCTAAAATTTCTGCTGTAAATATTTGTTCTTGAATAAAACCATTACAATGAAATGCTAGAAAAACCGCAGGTAGAGGGACATTATCTCTTAGAATGAGCCGTTTGCCACCTTTAATGACTGAATTTTTAAATATTTTATCCCCAGTATGATTATTATATGATTTAATAATGCCAAAATTCTTATTAACCATCTCCAATACGTTTTTTCCGACATTACCGGAAATAACGAGACAAGCATTATCAGGTGAATAAAATCTTTTATGAAATTCTTCAGCTTCTTCAAGTGATACTTTTTCGACGTGCTCTTTAGTGCCGTATACTTCCCACGAATAGCAATAATCTTTAGCAAAAGCAGCAGTACTTAAATTTTCATGCCACTTACCGTAAGGCTGCTCATCAACTGTTTGTTTTATTTCTTCAATAACAACTTTCTTTTGATTCTCGAGTGCTTCTTTTGTAACATGAAAATTTTTCATCCGGTCTGATTCGAGCCACAAACCAAGTTCAAGTTGATTGGACGGCAAAGTCATGTAATAAGAAGTATAATCATTTGTCGTATAAGCATTGTTGGTGCCACCTGCGAGGGAGCAAAACCTGTCAAATTCACCTTTACCTATATTTTTTGTTCCTTCAAACATCAAATGTTCAAAAAGATGAGCCATACCTGTTCTATTTGGGCTTTCATTTTTCGAACCTACCTTAAATGAAATTTGCAAAGTAATAATTGGAATATTTTTTTTGGGAATGACAACAACAAATAAACCATTATCCAGTTTATATTTTTTAATATTTTCTAATACGAGGGGATTGTCCATAAAAAATAAGAATGATATAATTTATGAATTACATCTTAATAGGAAGTATGACAAACTGTATTCCCTGATGATATAGCTCCCGCTGGACTGAGAAAACAGTGTAATTATGCAAAAGCCTTGTTAGAAGAGTATCTTTTTTAAATACAATCTGTCCACCGAAAAACACAGAATTTGGGAACTTGTCTTTAACGTCAGGAACAAGCTTCATTGTTTCTTCAACCACATCCAGTCCCGTTGAAATGAACCCTTCTGAATAATATCCATGGCGGTTCATTAATTCGACATACTGCTCAATATCTTTTTCTATTTTACCTTTAAGCTGCTGAATTTCATTAACACCTTTAAAAACACCGGCATCGATCACTCCAATCTCAATAAAAACATAATTTTTGAATGTGTTGCTGAAAAGCTTTATTATATTTAAAAGAGAATGGATACCGATGCCCGTAAAACCATTTACAAGAAGAACTGCTGTTTTACCGAATTTATTATATTCTGGTTTTACTTTCACTTCGTTTAGATTCTTCATATCGGAAAAAATGGATTTTTCAAGCAACTCGTGTAGTCTTCCAAGGTCCTTTGATGTTTTAATGTAGTGTCTTCGGATAACAATTGCAAAAGTTATTAATGACCCGGTAATAATAATTGTAACCCAACCGCCTTCATAAAATTTAACAACAGTAACAGAAATTAAAATAAACAATGATAATAACAGGCCCATACCGTTTATTATAAGTTTTTTAAACCATTTTTTTTCTTTCCCCCTAAAGATCCACCAGTGCCTTACCATTCCTAATTGTGACAGAACAAAAGTAATAAATACATTTATACTATAAAGAACGACAAGTATAGTAACACTTGCATCTGTGAATATCATTAAAAGAAGTGCAAGCCCTCCCATAAGCAAAATACCCTTTTGTGCTACAAGCCTGTCGCTTAATGCAGCAAATCTTGTTGGCATCCATCTGTCCAGTGCCATATTGGAAAGAACCCGCGGCCCGTCAATAAAACCTGTTTGAGCCGCAACGAAAAGTAATGCCGCTTCCGAAAGAAGAGTTATAATAACAAAAGTGTAACTCAGGGACGGATTCCATAGTTGTGTAGCTTTTTCAAACAAAACTGCATTTATCGTCTTGCCCGGTTGAAAGGAAACATTAAATAAAATATAGGACAACATCAGCCCGAATACTGTAAAAGAAAGAGATACAGCCATATAAGCCATAGTTTTTCTTGCTGTGTGTACCTTTGGCTCTTTAAGGATTTGAATACCGTTACTGACTGCTTCAATCCCTGTGAATGTACCTGCACCCATACTATAAGCATGAATTAAAATGAAAAATACGCCAAAAAAGCCTAATGACACATAAGTTCTGCTTAAATCATAATGCGCTTTAGATGCAACCTCAGGCAGATTTAAAAAGTGTGTGGCAACAGAAAATATTATTATAAAGAGATGAGTGATTACGAAAACCAAAAATATCGGGACAAGCATTGTAACAGATTCCTTGACACCACGCAAATTCATCACAGTTAAAAAAATCACCATAATCAATGCAAAATAGATCTTGTAATGATATAAAGCGGGAGGCAAAAAGCTGAAAAATGCATCTGCTCCGCTTGCTATTGAAACCGTAATTGTCAGAACATAGTCAATTAAAAGAGCTGAGCCGGAAATCATACCAAGATGCGGAGACAATAGTTTGCTTGCAACAAGGTAGCCTCCTCCGCCGGAGGGGAATAATTCAATTATCTGTGAATAACTCGTACTAATAATAAAAATCGTTATTACAGAACCCAGTGCTACAAGAATGCTTAGATAAGGATGGCCCCTTAATGTCATCATGACTTCAGCAGGTCCATAACATGAAGACGAAAGCCCGTCAGAACCAAGTCCAACCCAGGCAAAAAAAGCAATTAGTGCAATTTTATGAAAAATCCCCGGGTCGTTGGGGTTTCTGCCTTTACCTATAAAAATATTTTTAAGGATATCTTTTTCCGGCATATCAATCTTATTAAGTAACAAAAACAAATTGCAAAGTTAAGACAATTATTTGTTATTATATCAAATATGAATTAGCGATTTAATTTAAAGCCCCATATCACAAATTATATTAAATGATATATATGATTGTCTAAATTTTAATAATTAAATATAATTATTGCATCGCTGAAATGATTCCGATTTGTTGAAAAAAATTTTATCATTTCATTTATTTTAAATAAATTGCTATTCTTTGAACTTTGAAAATTTTAAAACAATAGAATTGAAATCATGGAGAATTTATGAAAGTTTACGAGCCGCAGAACATCAGAAATATTTCTTTAACCGGACATGCTAAT
>DAHXMP010000027.1 GCA_027371665.1 Bacteroidota bacterium
ATAAGGTATAAAATCATTATTCTTATGATTATCGAAAGCGGCATAGACGACATTTTCATTAAATTGGGAAGCAAATACCTTCGATACATAAGTAGTTTCGGGCACATCGGGGAAGGATTCTATTTTTCTCCAGTTCTTGCCCCCATCTTCGGTAACCTGTATTAAACCGTCATCCGAGCCTGTATAAAGAAGGTTTTCATTAATTGGCGATTCCGATAATGCAACGACGTTGCCATAAATCGAAGTCGAAACATTCTTTGAAACAGCTTCGGGACTCCATACTTTTCCCATAACTTTTAATTGATTCCTGTCAATCTGTCTCGTCAAATCAGGGCTGATTACCTCCCATGAATTGCCACGGTCATCGCTCCTGAACAATTTATTCGCTGCAAAATACAATCTCGTGTCAGAATAAGAACTGATAATCAAAGGTGTATCCCAGTTCCACCTGTAAGCTTCGCCTTCCGGAGGCTGTGGCTGAATGAATAATGATTCGCCGCTTTTCCTGTCAAATCTGATAAGCCCGCCATACTGGTATTCGCCATAGACTATGTTCGGATTGTTCGGGTCAACACGCGGCTGGTAGCCGTCGCCGCCCACAATTAGGAACCAGTCATCATTTGTTATACCGCCGGAATTTATCGTCCTCGATGGCCCTCCCCATGATGAGTTATCCTGTGTCCCGCCGTAAACATAGTAGAAGGGTTCGGAATTATCGCAGGTAATCCTGTAAAACTGAGTAACCGGAATATTATCGAAATGTCTCCAGTTGCTTCCTCCGTCGTTTGTTTCATATAATCCTCCGTCGCCTCCGACGAGCATATGGGCATTATCATCGGGGTCAATCCACAGGGCGTGGTCGTCGACGTGCCTGTGCTTATTGCCGAGAGGATGAAATGTCTTTGCACCGTCCTCGGAAACCGTTAAAATTGTTTCGAGGCGATAAAGCTTATCGGGATTCTTCAGGTCGCAGAAAATTTCCTGGTAGTACTGGGCACCGGGTGTTAATTCACCTTTTGTCTTTACCCATGAAGCACCCCTGTCTGTCGAGCGGTAGAAACCGCCCTTATCTTTCGATGCTTCTATTAGTGCATAAACTATATCCGGGTTGACAGGGGAGACTGCAAGCCCGATTCTGCCTATGTTGCCACCTGGAAGCCCGTTTGTGAGCTTATTCCAGGTTTTTCCGGCATCCGTGGTTTTATAAATAGCTCCTTCGGGACCGCCGTCAATGAGCGTCCATACATGCCTTCTTCTCTGGTATGATGAAGCATAAATTACATCCGGATTTCGCGGGTCGAATGCTATATCCGATACACCCGTGTTCTCGCTGATGTATAGGACTGAATCCCATGTTTTGCCGCCGTCTGTTGTTTTGTACAGCCCTCTGTCTCCGCCGGGTCCCCAGAGTGGTCCCTGTGCGGCAACATAAACGACATTTGAGTTGCGAGGGTCAATGAGAATTTTTCCGATATGTTCAGATTTTTTCAAACCCATGTTTGTCCAGCTTTTGCCGTCGTCATTGGATTTGTAAACTCCGTCGCCGTAAGAAACGCTTCTCTGGCTGTTGTTTTCGCCTGTGCCTACCCAGACGGTATGCGGATTATTCGGGTCAACCGTTACGCAGCCGATTGAAAAAGAATTTTGGCTGTCAAATATAGGTGTGAACGATATTCCCGCATTCGTGGTTTTCCAGACGCCGCCGCAGGCAACGGCGAGATAAAATTCACTGTGGTTTTGAGGGTTAACCGCTATGTCAACGATTCTGCCGGATGTAAGTCCGGGTCCGACAAGCCTTAACTTCAAACCGTTAAAGACAGACGAAGCCATCAGGTCTGTTGTGTCTTTGGGTTTGTCTTTTGATTTTGCGTCAATAAATAGGCAAAAAGTTAGTGCAATTATTAGTCCGGTAATAATGAGCTTCTTCATTATTTGTATCCTTGAAAAGTTTAAGTAAATAAAATTAAAAATTTTGTAAAATTAACAAATTGTTTCGAGATTTGGTTTTAACTTTTATAAACATCTGAAAAATAGAATAAAACTGACATTCCTGCGAAAGTAGAAATCTCTATTACTTATCCCCTCTACAAGAGGGGGCAAGGGGTGTGTAAAATAACCTCACAACA
>DAHXMP010000040.1 GCA_027371665.1 Bacteroidota bacterium
AAACCTAATGTCCAATATTGTCGGGGCATTGATTTTCATTCCGTTGATTTTCGGACATATGAGATTTGATTTTAATTTGAAATTAATAAAGCAGATGATGAGGTATGGTATTCCGACTATACCAGCAACACTGTCGGCAATGATACTTCAGGTTGCAGACAGGCCCATTTTAAAAATGCTTACAAATTCCGTATCGGTTGCAATGTACACGATAAATTATCGCCTCGGTATCCCGATGATGCTATTCGTTTCAGTATTCGAATACGCATGGAAGCCTTTTTACCTGAGCCATTATGAAGATAAAGATGCGAAGCAGCTTTATTCGAGAGTGCTGACATATTTTACTCTTGCTGCATCCGGAGTTTTTCTCGTAACGGGATTTTTCATAGAGTTTATAGTCAGGATGCCCTTCGTTGGAGGGAAATTCATTAATCCGGCATACTGGAGCGGAATGGGAATAATCCCGATAATTTTAGGCGGATACTATTTCAATGGTATGTTTAATAATTTTGCTGCGGGTTTTCATATAACTAAAAGAACGGAATTTCTCCCGATTGCAATAGGAGCTGCAGCAATATCGAATATCGCTATGAACCTGTTTCTCATCCCGAAAATGAATTATTGGGGAGCGGCATGGGCAACTCTCGGTGCATATTTTATCAGTGCCGTTGTATTGTACATTATTCTGCGAAAAACTTTTCCAATGCAATATGACTGGAAGCGGCTCGGAATATTAATAGCAACGACAATTATCGTATATTTTGCAATAACGCTTATATCAACTCATTTCAGACTGCTCATATCATTATTTATGAGGATAGGTGGAATTGTCCTGTTTATTATCCTTCTAAAATTATTCGGATTCTTCACATCATCTGATATCGAAAAAATAAAATTATTATTCAGGAGACAGAAATAAGTACGTTTCTGATTATTAAGAATAGATTATGTTAATTTTTTTCTAATTATGTACTAATCAGTCTTCGACTCCTCCTTCGACTCCGCTCAGGATGACATTGCTCAGACTGACAACTTGTTTAATTATCAGATTAAAGATAAAAAATTGATTGGGAAAAATTTCTAAGAATATTCAGAATTCTTGATGTATGGCAGAGGGTCTTCTATACCTGCTTCCCCGAATCCCCTTAACCGCAAAGCACATGAATCGCAAACGCCACAGGCTTTGTCTTCATTTTGATAACAGCTCCATGTGAGATGAAAAGGGACATTAAGATTTTTTCCCTGAAGTACAATATCCTTTTTAGTAAAATTTATTATCGGGGTGATTATTCTGATATTTGTTTCGGGTTTTGTTCCGGTATTAATAGCATTTTGGAAAGCATCGAAAAATTCTCTCCGGCAGTCGGGGTAGCCGCTGCTATCGAGCTGCATTGCACCGATATAGATTGCGGCTGCTTTTAAAGTTTCAGCCCAGCTTGCCGCAATTGACAATATGTTCCCGTTCCTGAAAGGGACATAGCTTGAAGGAATTTCTTTTCTTTCAAGGTCTGCTTTTTCAACTTCGATATTTTTATCGGTAAGGCTGGATTGACCAATCAATACCAAATGTTCTACATTGACGACAAGCTTCTTTTTTATAAAATAAAAATCGCATAATTCATCGAATGCCTGCAATTCTCTTTTTTCTGTTCTTTGTCCATAATTGAGATGGAGAGCTGCGATTTCATAACCGTCTTGTATGGCTATTGCTGTACACAAAGCCGAATCCATGCCACCGCTCATAAGGACAACAGCTAATTTGTCGGAATCATGCATATTTTTCACCTATGATTGTAATCACAAGATTTCTCGTTTTCGAATAATTCCTGTGCTCGCAAAGATAAATTCCCTGCCATGTACCGAGATTGAAATTTCCGTTTGTAACCGGAATAGTAACTGAAGAACCGAGAATAGAACTTTTTATATGCGATGTCATATCGTCGGGTCCTTCGGCAGTATGTTTATAGAGGGACATGTCTTCAGGAACGAGACGGTTGAAATATGTTTCAAAATCCTGCCTGACTGTGGGGTCGGCATTCTCATTAATTGTAATGCCGGCACTTGTATGCTGCATCATGATATGAGCCAAGCCTGTATGAAATTGCTTTATTTCAGGTATTAACTGAAGTATTTCGTTTGTAATAAGATTGAAGCCTCTCGGCTTTGATTTTATGCTGATTTTTTTCTGAAATATTTCCATAAAAAATAAAAATAATTAGAATGTTTTTATAAATTTATAAAAAATATGAAACGTAAAAAGAAAAAAAATCATGATTATTTCATGCAGCAGAAGGACGGATATTCCCTCTTTTTATTCAAGGTGGCTTTTTAACAGGCTGAGGGATGGATTTTGCTTCGTTAAAAATCCATTTAATCCGAATCAGATTTCAAGAGTGGATTTGAAGCCGGAAACTGTTACAGCAATTGTTTTCTGGACAAGATTCCCCGAACCGATGCTCGGTGATATATGTTTGCTGGATGAAATTGGATTTAAATATTATTTTCTGATTACTCTGAATAATTATCCCAAAAAGTATGAGGAAAATAATCCCACACTTAGTAAATCAATTAAATCAATTTATAAACTTAACGATTTGACAGACTCAGATAAAATTATTTGGCGCTATGACCCGATGATAATAAATAAAGAATTGGATTTCGATTTTCATCTCAAAAATTTTGAATATTTATGCAAACAACTCGAAAGAAAGGTCAAAAAGGTGATAACGAGTATTGTTAATCCTTATAAAAAATCTTTGAAGCTAATGAGAAATAAAAATCTTGAAATTGATGAATCGGTGAGGAGTTTACAGGGCTTCCGAAAATTTTTGTCATATTTAAAAACGATAGCACTAAGTTCAAACTTAGCCCTGGAAATATGCTCCGATTCTATGGATTTTTCGGATATTGGAATTGAGCCAGCGAGATGTATTGATAACAGGCTGCTCAATAAACTATTTCATTTAAATTTAAAATATACAAAAGATAAATCTCAGCGGAAAGAATGCACATGTACTATCAGTAAAGATATTGGAACCTATAATACATGTATAATGAACTGTAATTATTGTTATGCGACATTAAATCAAAATACAGCTCAGTTCAATCATAAAAGCCATGATGAACGAAATCCAAATTTATGAGATACTTATGAAATCTAATGTTTGATAAATCTTAATAAAAAATTCACAATTAATTTACACTCAGAAAGAATTCATTTGTTAAAATATATTTTACCTAAGATTCGCAATACAAAACAAAAATTTATTAGAGAATTTCTTGCTCAATATGTTTACCATAGGTAAATTTGCATTTTCTCACTATATATTAATAACGATAATGATAAGAATGCCAATATATTTTATAACCAATTTTGGAGAACAACATGGCAAAAAATAAAATGAAAGAAGAAAAAGCCATAGAATCGGAGCATATTTCCAGGGCTAAGTTTGAACTTAGTGCTATCGTTTTTAAATATGA
>DAHXMP010000057.1 GCA_027371665.1 Bacteroidota bacterium
ATGAAAATATTTCTCAGTAGTTCACAATGAAACTCAAAACATTTGATTGCTTGCCGAGTCCAATGATTCTCGTTCCCGGCTTTCTGTAATCAGTTTGATTTACAGGAGTGCCAGGATATGCTGTGAGATATACTGTCTTGCCCATGTTTAAAAATTTGGGCATTAAAATAGTTAATTGAAGATTAAATTCTCGATAACTAAATATAGTATTTGTAGTGATAACCCAGTAATTATATTTTGATAAATTATCAACCGTATCGAATAAAAATGACACTCTTGTATCTTTATCGGTATGTCCGTAAATGTTTGCAATAAATTTGCTGGTATCAAGATTGAAAACTGCGGATACAGAATCTAAGATGATATTAGCTTTTGGTATTTTATATAAAACGTTTGAGCCATTATATGCAATACCATTTCCTACGAATTGAAAGGCATACCTTTCTGTCGTATCGCAGCCATCCTTGTAAAAATAAATGTCGTAGATTCCCTGCGGAACAGAATCCAGCGACCAATAACCTGATGAGTCGCTGACAGTCTGAAAATTTGTTCCGGGTATCCATACATTTACTCCGCCGTTGTAAGTGGAGTCATTGCCGTAATCATAAGAAATTGTAACTCTTCCCATAATGTTTCCCGGCTTTGAAAGATTATAAATATTAGTAACGTTATCTTTACATGATATTAGAATAATCGAAATAATAAAAACGAACGATACAAAACTTTTCTTCATATATACACCCCTGACAAGAATGTTATTTAATAAGAATTTCACAAATATTGAGAGAAATCATTATTTGTCAGCAATTCATCCAAACAGCCTGTCTTTTTTCGAGGAATGCGTTGATGCCTTCGTTTGCATCGCCGGTTTCCATTAGTTCATTGGTATAGAGCTGTTCGAGTTTTGGAAGCATTGTTTTAACAGTTTCATTAAATTTCATTCTTGCTGCCCTGACAGCAAAACGAAGGGATGAGGCACTTTTTGGAATTATATTATTATTGAACCATTCGTCGAGTGCTGTATCCAATGCTTGCCTGTCTTCGTAAACTTCATTGATAATGCCGAAGGTTTTTGCTTCTTCTGCGGATAGGGTTTTTCCCGTCAGGAGAATTTCTTCGGCTTTTGCCGAGCCGATTTTCAGTGGAAGCAGGACAGATGCCGGAGGAGCAAAAACACCGAGTATAATCTCAGGCTGGCCGAGCTTCGCCGTTTTATCGGCAAAAAGGAAATTGCAGGCTAAGGCGAGCTCCAAACCTCCGCCAAGGCATTGGCCTGAAATTTTTGCAACTGTCGGTATTGACAAATCAATAATTTCATAAAAGAGCTTATGGAAGCTTTCGAGCATTTTTGGAGCCTGCTCTTTTGTATGCTCGGCTACGCTCGCACCGAATGAAAAATGTTTGCCAGCCCCTTCGAAAGTAATCAATTTAACATTGTTGTTGCTTTTCAATTCGCCGAATACCGAATGTAAATCATTCATCATTACAGAATCGAGGACATTGCCTTTACCGTCATCGAGCGTGATTTTGGCAACAGCTTCGTTATGAGTAAATTCTAATTTTATTTTTTCCATTCTTGCCTCATCAATATATGCTTTTAAAAAACTTATTCCTTGATAAACGGTTCATTAAATACAGTACCCGAAACATTCAATTTCAGAAAATACATCCCCGGGATAAGCCTTGTTGCATTATAAACCGTTAGATATGTGTTCATTCGTATTTCGTCAATTTTATTTCCCATAATATCATAAATATAAATTTTACAGTTGACGCCCGTGTTAATTTCTCCGGTATATTTGATATTCAGCAAGCCAGGGGTAACAGAAGGATAAACCTGTAATAAATGATTGGAAATGAAATTGTCATGAACAGCATTCGGTTTTTGGTAAGGATAGCAGCCTATATCAGACCTCGTTCCGTCAGGGTCGTTGTATTTCGAGTCGGGATTGCCTGCATTTATACAAGGTGAATTTTCCGTCAGGTGAAAATCCAACGAATCATAGTTTACAAATAAGGGGTCTTCAGAAATTGCATGTTGTCCGCCTGTTCCGGGAGGGCCGTTATAACCGTTATTGTTATATGTGCAATTGTAATCTATGGAAGGTGCGTTAACTTTAAAAATGCCTACTGTATATCCCCAGATTATATTGTTGAACACTTCAGAACCAGTGTTAGTAATGTAAATACCCCTGCCTGAATCCGCTAACTGGAAAACGATAGTGTTATTATAAATCTGGCTCAATGATTCGGAATCGCTCAATATGCCTCCGCTTGTGTTATTAACGAGCAGGTTATGATGTATAATAGTATTTGCCAAACCGAGATAAATACCTACAGAATGATTTGTTTTGATTCTGTTATTTGTAATTTTAACTTGTTTGGTATTATTGCTGTCAATCCTAATGCCTGCCTGAATGCATGATATAACGTCATTGTCGTTAATATCAGCCCGGCTCTGATTAGTAATCATAATACCCGATAAATGTGAGTTTGAAATGCTGTTCGAATTGATTTGAGCTGTACTTTTATTATTAACAATTATTCCCCCAGCAGTATAAATAGAATCAACAGTAACATAAACAAGATTTGAGTCAACAAGTGCATTCGAGGAGTCATTAACGGCTATCTGAAACTGTGAGTTGTTATACGAAACGTTTCCTTTAATCTGAACCATAGCATTATTTCTTGCGACAATGCCACCGCCGGGGTTGTCATAAACGATATTATTTTGAATAATCATAGGTCCTATAGTATCCCCTGTTTTTACGGTCCATCCCGTAGAATCGGCACCTATGCCTGCACGGCCTTCATTGAAATAATCCGCTGCAACCGTGTCAGTCCCGTTTGAATAGACTTCGTTTCCCCTTATAACAGGCTTCGAGCCGTTATGGGCGGAAATTCCGTTTGTCCCATTAGAATACACTGTATTGTTTAATACAATCGGTGCGGCACCGTTCTGGATACCAATGCCTACTTCGCGGTTTTCATATACTACATTATTACTTGCAATTCCTTTTGCAAATTGATTAAATCCTATACCGATACCCATGTTCCTGTAAACTTTGTTATGAACTATTGTAGGTGCCGAGGGTTTCCCGTTCTTTTCATGTGAGCCGATTCCGGTCGAGCCGTTATCATGTACTATACAATTTATAATCATTGATGATGTTCCCCTGTTCTGTACTGCATGACTATGACCGGGAAGATGATGATTGACCGAATCCATCCCCGTTATTTCAAAGCCATCGAGAACGTCTCCATCAGCACAATTTACTACCGGTGGTATTTCGTTGGTTGAATCCCTCAATCCTTCCGAGTGAATCGTCGTAACAGAGGCACGGTTCCATTTTCCGTCATCAGTTCCGGAAGACATAACAACAATTGAATCTTTCAGAACAAGAAATTCATGATAAGTTCCGGGCTTTACCAGGACTGTGTCGTGTGCATTTGCTGCATCTATAGCTGATTGAATAACAGTGTAATCATCGGGTACGAGCAGTGTTTTACTATATGAAGTGAAATTGAATAAGCAGGTAAATAAAATCGTAAAAATAAAAGCTGAAATAATAATTTGCCTTTTCATGAATAAACTCTTTAATAAATTATCATATTTTGTTATTTAAGTTTTATCGAATTAACAAGTATAAGGTCATGCATCGAAGCACCGCAACCATAAGTCATTCTTTCCCAGGTCAGGTTAACTGCAACCGGAAGCTTCATTGTGCTGAGCATTTTGTCGAAATCTACGGGCATGTTCCATATTCTTAAAGTATCATTATTAATATCAACATACCAGCCTCCGCAGCAGGCACACATTCTTGGGTCTGCACCGATAATAAGACCGTCGGAAGATTTATATTCTCTGTATGAATCTCCCGAATCCCTGCATGACAATAAAATAAATGGAAAAGACAAACAGAAAAATATTATAAGTTTCATACTGCATCCAGTTGACAAAGAAAATTTTATTATTTATACTGAGGTGAAATCGATTTGATTAGCTCGTCATTCCATTCATGTCCATCAGCTAAAAGCTGGTGCAATTTTACGAAATCACATTCCTTGTTGCCTTTAGGACCCTCGTTGAATGCCCTGAAACCTGCTTTTGCTTCAGTCATCATGTTTAATGCGAGCCAGTCCCTGTTGCTTTCTTTGTTTTTATCCCAATGTTCGAGTTTATGTTTGCGGACTGAATTAAGAGTTTTACTCAGGCAGTTAGGCATTAACAGCATTAAGCGGGTGCAAAAATCCTCTACGGTCTGGTCGAGCAGGGAAAGGTCAACAGTGCCGCTTTTCAGAATTTCCTTCCCATTATTTAAATCGTTCCCTGTTTTCATTTTGCCGTAGATAATTTCACCTCTGTCATTGACCCAGCGGTCAGTATATACAAGAGGATTAGGAACGTATTCACCGTTCACTTTCAGAGCAGGAACGACTTTTGTTATTAAACCGTATCTCATAGCTTCGTGAGCTGACCAGGGCTCGCAAATCGTGCATGAATACATTGCATTTTCTATGCCTACATAAAGAGGAAGAAAATCCGTAGAACCTCCGTCAGGTGCACTCCCATGCTTGGGCCCTGCCTGCCCGAAACGTGCAAGGTCGGAAGCAATAGAAAAATCGCAAGCCATTCCGATTTCCTGCCCGCCTGCGATTCTCATTCCGTTCACGCGGCAAATAACGGGTTTATCGTTCATCAGAATAGAAGAGACCATGTCGTTGAAAAGACGCATGTATTGCTTGTATTCCTGCGGATTTCCTGAATAATATTCAGCATATTCCTTAGTGTTGCCGCCGGTGCAAAACGCTTTATCCCCGACTGCTGTGAATACCACCGAAATAACACTCCTGTCATTTGATGCCTGCCGCATTAATAAAATTACATCTTTAACCATATCGGTTGTGTAAGAGTTAAATTGAGAAGGATTGTTGAGAATAATCCATGCATTATAAATACCCTCGCAAGGCTTTCCGTTTGCATCGAGGCATGGACGCTTTTCGTAAATTACACCGCCCCTTAAATCAAAATTATCTACTAAATTGTGAGATACTAACATCGCTTATCCAATCAAAAAATTAATAATATTATTCATAATTTATTTCATAAAATATTTAATGTCATAATAATTTATTTATCAGCACTGATAAACAATTAACTCTCAGTTCAACTCTTCATGTGTAAAAGCGAAAAATAATCATGAAAAATGTTAAATCTTTTTATATGAAAGCTATAAAAAGAGTAAATCAATTTAACAAAGTTTGTTGATAATAACAACACATGAAAAACAAAAGGTAAAATTATAGAATTTATACGGAATTTTACCAGAGTTGATATTTAAGTAATGTCATTAATAAAAATTAAATAATACTTGCAACACATGAAATACAAATAAGCACTCTGATTTTGTACTTATTTGTTGTTTTAGAAAAAATTTTTTATTAAGTTATTTTTTTGGATTTTGAAATAGTAATTAAAAAAAAATGGAAAACTACATGAATCTTGATGGAAAAACTGCTATTGTTACGGGAGGAAGCCTCGGAATAGGAAATGCAATTTCATTGAAGTTAGCAGAATACGGTGCAAACGTTGCAATGAATTACCGAAAGCATAAAGATGAAGCGGATGCGACGATAGCTAAGATTGAAAAATTAGGAAGGCAGGGATTGGCTGTTCAGGCTGATGTCTCGAATTTTCAGGATGCCGAGAAAATGGTTAACGAAGTTAAGTCGAAATTCGGAAGGATTGACATTCTTGTGAATAATGCCGGAATTAACTGGGACGGTGTAATTTGGAAAATGACCGAAGAACAGTGGGATAAGGTCCTCGATATTAACCTGAAGGGTTATTTCAATTACATTCGTTCGGTGTCGCCCATATTTCGGGAACAGCAATCCGGAAAAATAATCAATGTAACATCAATCAACGGAATCAGGGGAAAATTCGGGCAATCCAATTATTCGGCATCTAAAGCCGGAATCATCGGATTAACAAAAGCGATTGCAAGGGAACTCGGGAAATATTCAGTAAACGTAAATGCGGTTGCACCCGGTTTGATTGAAACCGAAATGATGAAAGATATACCGGAGAATGTCCGAGCCGCGGCACTCCAGGAAATAGTGCTTAACAGGCTCGGCCAGCCGGAAGAAGTTGCGAATGTCGTTGCGTTTTTATGCAGTGATTTGGCAAGGCACATAACAGGCGAAGTCATCAAAGTTGACGGAGGCCAATACATATAAATTCATGCTGAATCTGCAAACAGCATGATATGCAGGATGGATGGATTTCACGGATGTTTAATACAGAACAATCAAGAACATGTTGCGGCTTTGCCCGGCATTATTATTTAATAAAACCTATAAGATTATGCTCAGCATAGCTCTGCATAACAAATTTAAGAAAGGTAAAAGCATTAATGGAACTTAATGACATAGTTGCAATTTCGGCAGTAAGAACGCCTATGGGTAAATTCGGAGGCTCGTTAAAGGGTATGTCGTCTTATGATGTAGGGGCGGTTTCCGTAAGGGAAGCATTGAAAAGAGCATCTTTAGATGGAAACCGGGTTGATGAAGTAATCCTGGGAAGCTGCCGCCAGGCGGGAAACGGGCCAAATCCCGCAAGAACGGCTTCTGTTAGGGGGGGCGTTGACAAATCGGTACCGGTTATTACTCTCAACATGGCTTGCCCGTCGGGAATGAAAGCGATTTTATTCGCTTCGCAGGCGATTAGGCTCGGTGAGGCTGATGCAGTACTCGTAGGAGGATTCGACAGCATGAGTACCATACCTTATTTATTAAAAGGGGCGCGATGGGACGGCTTTAAAATGGGAAATAAAACTCTCGAGGACGGATGGAGTGACAGCATTGACCCGCTTATAGGCCAGGGCATGGGTGAAACCGCCGAAAATCTTTATGATAAATACCAGATTTCGAGAGAGGAACAGGACGAATTTGCAATAAGCAGCCATTTGAAAGCTGCAGCAGCACAAAAGAACGGTTGGTTCGACGAGGAAATAGTCCCGGTAGAAATTCCCGGTGCCGGGAAAAATCCGCCGACTGTTTTGGATAAGGATGAAACCATAAGGTATGAAATTGATAAGGCAAAAATGGCAAAAATACCGCCAGCTTTCCGGAAAGACGGGACTGTGTCTGCAGGCAATTCCTGCGGGCTGAGTGACGGTTCGACCGCACTC
>DAHXMP010000080.1 GCA_027371665.1 Bacteroidota bacterium
TTTTTACTTCAGGATGGAATAATCAGACAGCTTGAAATTATCGGAGAAGCCTCAAAACATCTATCAGAACAAACAATTTCCCTTAAACCTGAAATCCCCTGGCGGGACATTATTGGGATGAGAAATAAGTTGACACATGATTATTTCGGTGTTGATATAGATACAGTATGGGAAACGTTAGTTGAAGATATACCATACATAAAACCTTTTGTGCTTGAACTTATTAAAATATTGGAGAAAAATAAATCATAGAATTATTACTGATATTTATTATTAAAATTTTAATCCTTCAATCACCAGCACGAACTCTCCTTTAATCGCCTGCCTTTGAGCAAGTACAATTCTGCATTCTGCGAGTGTACAGCGTATAAATTCTTCGTACACTTTGCTTATTTCCCTTGCAATGCAAGCTTGCCTTTCCTGCCCGCAAATCTGTATTAATTCATCGAGCAGCTTCAGAATTTTATAAGGCGATTCGTATAGAATTGATGTCGCCTTTTGCTTTGACACTTCTTCCAGAAATGTCTTCCTACCTTTCTTCGTAGGCGGGAAACCGTAAAAATGAAATTCGTCGAGAGGCAATCCACTTGCAACGAGTGCAGGAACAAATGCCGTTGCTCCGGGAAGCGAAACGATTTTTATTCCATTTTCTATTGACTTTTTAATTATTCTATATCCCGGGTCCGATATTCCCGGCGTCCCCGCATCGGTTACGAGGGCAACTGATTTCCCTCTTTCAATTTCTTTTATTAGAATTGAAGCCTTTGTCTCTTCATTGTGTTCATAGTAGCTTTCCAGCTTGTTATGTTTTATATTGTATGCCTTGAGCAACGTTCCGGTATGCCTCGTGTCCTCACATGCAATAATATCGGCAGAAGATAAAATTTTCAAAGCCCGGATTGTTATGTCATCGAGGTTTCCCACAGGAGTAGGAACTATGTATAAACCTGTTTCAATTTTCCCGTCTCCAAATTCCCAATTCCCGAATCCCATATTATTTTCCTCTCAGCTTCTGAAAAAATTCTTTCAATAGTTCGGCACATTCTTTTTCCATCACATCTCTCACAACTTCGCACCTGTGATTCAGTCTTTTATCTTCGATAATATTAAACAACGTGCCGCATGAACCTGCTTTCGGGTCGCCTGCCCCGAAAACAACAGTATTGATTCTCGCCAGCACAATAGCTCCGGCACACATCGGGCATGGCTCCAATGTTACATAAATCGTGCAACCATTCAAATATTTATAACCTGTTTTTCTTATTGCCTTTTTAATTGCGATGAGCTCCGCATGAGCAGTAGAATCTTTCAGCTTTTCTACCTGATTATAACCTCTCCCGATTATTTTGCTATCATGCACGACAACCGCCCCCACAGGCACGTCCTCATATTCGGAACATTTCTTCGCCTCCTTCAATGCAGCTTTCATAAAACGAATATGTTTGTCAAATTCATTCATTATCAATTGGCAATTATCAATTATAAATTATTTAATGAATTTTCTTAAATTCTCCGCCCCTTTAATCAATGTCTCATCGCTTTTCGCGAAGCATCGCCTGAGCATTGTCTTGCCTTCATCCGACTTTCCATAAAACAATGATGGCGGTATAGTTGCAATTTTGTATTTCTTCACAAGCTCGATTGCACACTCTTCATCATTCATCTTCGCTGCTTCAGGTATATCAACCATCATAAAATAGCTTCCCTTTGGAACATGAGCCATGAATGGGGTAGTATTTAATTCATTCAGCAGTAAATCCCTCCTGTGAAGGTATTCGTTCCTGAAACCCGGCAGGTATTCCTCAAGCCTCGAAAAAGCATAAGCAATTGCATGTTGTCCGGGCGTATTTACCGCAAATGTCGTCCACTGGTGAACCTTCCTGATAGTTTCAGTCAGTTTTTCTGAGGCTATTGCCCATCCTATTTTCCAGCCCGTCATACTGAAAGTTTTTCCCGCCGATGAAATCGTAATCGTCCTTTCCTTCATTCCCGGCAATGTAGCAATCGGTATATGCTTAGCATTATCGAAAGTCAGAAATTCATAAACTTCATCGCTCACTATGAGCAAATTATTTTCCCGTGCCATTCGTGCGATAAAATCCAATTCTTCATAACAAAAGACCTTACCCGTTGGATTGTGAGGAGTATTAATAATAAGCATTTTCGTTTTAGAAGTAATAGCTTTTTCCAATTCTTCGAAATCAAAGCTGAAATCAGGCTTCCTGAGAGTAACATATTTCGGAATCCCACCTGCAAGGATTACGTCAGCCTGGTATGCATCGTAGAAAGGCTCGAACATAATCACTTCGTCGCCCTCGTTAATGAGTGATAAAATAGTTGAGAACAGTGCTTCAGTAGCACCGGCAGTAATAGTTATTTCTTTCTCTGTATCCCAATCGAGCCCGAAATATTTCTTCTGCATTCCGGCGATTGCTTCCCTCAAAGATAAAATTCCTTGTGTCGGGGCATACTGGTTTTTCCCTTCCTTCATCGCTTTAAATGCCGCTTCCATTAACCATTCGGGCCCGTCAAAATCAGGATAACCCTGCCCGAGATTGACCGCCTTATTCTCGAAAGCAAGCCTGCTCATAGTCGCAAAAATTGAAGTTCCCATTCCTTCGATTCTCTTTGCCGAAAATTTCTTTTCCATCTTTCCAATTCTCTTGTGAGTATTAATGCCGAATAACTAAATTAATCAAAAGATGAACTATGTTCAAAAATTTAACTGTCCCGATTTTGTAATATCCTGTTTTTTTACAAAATTTGAATATATTTTCTTTAACGCGAGAAGTTGATTATGAAAATTATTCTTTTAAAATTGTTTGTCATCCTGGCTTTTGCAATTTTCCTGTATGGATGCAGCGAATCCACAAATACAAATTCAAGCCCGAAAAGATTAGTATATTATTATTATAGTGATTCAAGTGCTATTGGATGGGACAATTATTTCGTTTTATACTCTTACAATTTAAATACAGGGGATACAAAAAAAGTTACTAATAACACCATAGTACATACAACGGGAGTCGCACAAAACGGGAACATAGTTTTCGATTGCGGTATGTTTACCGAACCCGGTTGTTGGCTTGTTAATTCATCCGGTGTTGCAATGCCTATGCCGATGCCCGTCTCGACAATACCATCGTTTCAATACATACTTGCCATGGCACCTGAAATTCAGTTGAGCAATGACGGCTCGACTGCAGTCTTCTTTCTAATTTATGAAAACAGTAATGATGGTTCTGTAGCTGGTACAAGGCTTGTGTATTTCAATTTTCTTACCATGAACTGCACTATGATTGATTTGAGCAATTATTTAAAGTTCGTATTTAATGACTCAGCCATAAATTATTGTGATGTGAGCGGTCATTACATGGTGTTGAAAAACGGCAATTCGAAGTTGTGGTTTGTCGTTTCAGGATTTAATAAGAATGGCAATAATTATAATTTTATTGCCTCTCGCGTCTGTGAATTCAGCAACAATAGGATTTATAATATATCCCGTGTTGAAAATTCATCATTAGAAATAATCGGTGCTGATTTGCCAAATGAAAGAATATTTGTTTCAAAACTAAATCCTAACGATACCTTAAATCATTCGTATTATATTTTCGCTGCTGATAACAATAACGACTCAATTCCCGTCAATATCCCCTCGGAAAATTTCAGCAATCCCGAGCAATTCGCAAAAGAGAAATCAGAAATGGCTGGCTGGACGGATAATGGAATTGCGATTTATGATTTAAACACAATGACAGTCTCCCAGGATGTAATCTCGTGGAGCCGCATTGACTCTCTCTATCCGGGTTTAACCCATGAGAAAAATTCGAGACTTTCGTTTTCACCTGACGGTGAATATATTACATTTGCCTTGCCCTCAGCTGATGGTATTTATGGCACTGATTTATTAATAATCAAACGCGACGGCACCGAATTTAAGCGAATTCTTCACGGCACCGCAATCGGCATCCCTGTAATTTCAGACGTTATTCAATAATGGT
Source organism: Bacteroidota bacterium (assembly GCA_027371665.1). Lineage (GTDB taxonomy): Bacteria > Bacteroidota > Ignavibacteria > Kapaibacteriales > UBA2268 > DAHXMP01. The sequence continues at coordinate 4,002 of DAHXMP010000080.1, forward strand.
TGTGGAACTTGGTAATGTCATCCTGAGCGGAGTCGAAGGATGAACATATCAATAAATCCTAATAGGCTATTGCGGAATGACATTATTGATGTAATTAAAAATTGAAAATTATCAATCAGAATCTCACCACAATTAAACACTATTCACTGACTAAAACCCGATTGCTTTTGATTCCATATCGAAATATTTTTCCAAATCATCGCGATAATAATTCATGAATTTCTTAGTCAGCCTTGTAACGTTCGGCTCAAGAAGGCACAATTCTTTAACTTTCCTGACGCAATGAGCCTCGAAATCTTCATTTGGAAATATTTCATTTACAAGTGAAAGTTTTAGTGCCTCTTCTGCCGGGATGTCGCCGCATTTGAGCAAAATATCGTTTGCTTTACTCTGCCCGACAAAGCGGGGGAGAAAAAACGGTAAAGCTCCGGTTGGGTGCATCCCGTATTTATTGTGATTAAGCACAAAACGTAAATCTCCCGAAGCAAATCGAAAATCCGCACTGAGACATGCTCCGAAAAATGGCGTAACAACCGTACCCTGCAAGCCCTGTATGAACAGTTTCTTGTACTCGACCATCTTCATTATGAAATTACGGAAAGTGTTCATCTGCCTTGCCCTCGTCAGCTTATTTTCCATGCTTATATGTGTATGGTTCATGCCTTCTTCCTTCGACTGCAATCCGTTCATAAATGAATCGTAAGCCTTCACATCGAAAGCTCCTTCGTCATTCAGGATGAGAAGAGCATTAACGACCGGGTCGTCTTCGATCCAGTCGCAGACGGTGAGAATTTGCCCGCTTTTATCGAGGTTCGACAACGTCTCGAATGTATTGCTGTGAAATTTCATCACGGCAACCGAGCTGTCAACATAAAATTTTATTTCATCGTTCTCAAAAGCAAAACTTTTTTCTTTACTCATTTTTTTCTCCGTATTAAATTTACAGTACCCGGATTCCTCTTTTATCGGGGAATCCGGGAGAAAATTATTTATTCAACGGGTAAACTTTCACCCGTACTGCTTTTCAATTGTACCTGCTTCTTTCTTCGTGATGCAAAATAATATAATGCCGGAATAATCCAAAGTGTTAAAATTGTTGCCACAACTAATCCACCTATACTGACTATACCAAGAGGTGTTCTCATTTCCTTACCCGATGAGCCGATGCCGAGTGCCATTGGGAGCATTCCCATGATTAAGGCAAGTGCAGACATTATCTGTGGCTTCATCTTAATCGGTGCCCCTTCGATAAGAGCATCTTTGACGCTGAGGCCTTCCTCTCGCCGCAACTGATTGACAAAATCCAGCATTAATATAGCATTATTAACAACAATTCCAATGAGCATAATTATACCCATAAGAGAAGTCAGGCCCAGGTTTGTTCCAGTGAAATAAGATGCCATGACTACACCAATCAAAGCAAGGGGAAGTGTAACCATAATGTATAGCGGTTGTATGAAGCTTTCTAGCATAGCAGCCATAAGCATATACGTGAGAATAGAAGCAAGAATAAATGCAAATAACATATCGGCAAACATCTCGTTCATCATTTTTGTGTTGCCGCCCCATTTGAAACTATAGCCCGAAGGAAGCTTTATGTCCTGCAAACGTTTATCAACTGCATTTGTTACGTTTCCCAATGGTACGTTTGCAGCATTAGAACCTGTGAACATTATCGCAGAGAATTTATCCCTTCGAAGAATCCTGGTATAACCCGTAGTAAATTTGATTTGAGCTAATTCGGCAAGCCTGTAAGTTCCCATCGGCGAAACGATTGGAATATTTCCGATTTTTTCGGGTGAATCAACAGAACTGTCGGCAAGCGTAACTGTTATATCATATTCATTGCCGCTCTCGCGGTATTTGGATGACTGTAAACCTTCGACAGCAGCACGAAGCGTGAGTGCTAGGTCCGTAATCGTGAGGCCTGTTTCATTAAGTTTCACCCTGTCGGGATAAACTGTTATTTCCGGTTTGCCTGCCCTTGAGCTTTGGTCTAAGTTTATTAAGCCGGGAGTATCCTGAATTTTTTTCATCACTACATTTTTCAATTCATCGAGTTTGTCAACATCCTGCCCGAGCAGGTAAAATGTAATTGGAGCTGTGCCTTCTCCCATTTGAGCAGCAACATCAACCTTGATTCTTGCATTCGGAATATCTGCGAGTTCTTTGACAAAAATCGAAATCATATCGAGCAAACCTATTTTACGAAGGGATACATCCACGAGACGCACATCCATTCTTGCCATATTTGTACCTACATCTATATTGCTCTTTTGGCCGAGATTGGTTATCATGTATTCGACTTCCGGATGCTTTTTAATTCTGTTTTCAATTTCTCTAAGTGTTCTTGCAGTGGCATCGAGATTGTAGCCTTCAGGCAATTCAACTTCTATATTTATATTCCCGTTGTCGAGTGTCGGCATAAACTCGGAACCGAGCTTTGAGCCGTAAAATCCCATCGTGCCGATGAAAACAAGGAATGTAATTAATAATAAAACGAAACTCACAAGCTTATTTTTTAGAATTAACCGGAGTGAGCTTCTGTAAATATCTACAAGTCTGCCTTCAGCCTTTTCGAATATCGCGGCTATTTTCCCCCTTTTTATTGTCTTAGGCAACACAAGTGAAGCAAGCATTGGTGTTAAAGTAAATGAATATAACAATGAGAACAATGTAGCAAAGGTCGCAGATAAAGCAAGTTCCCTGAGAAACCTCCCTACGATAGAAGTCATGTTCAGAATCGGGAGGAACACGACTAAGTTTGTAAGTGTTGAAGCAAGAACGGCAATCATCACTTCGGATGTCCCTTTATATGCCGCCTGCTTGTTTGTTTCTCCCATGGATTTGTACCGGAATATATTTTCGATTACAACTATCGAATTGGCAACTAATACACCTATGGTTACAGATAAGCCCATCAGCGTCATCATATTCAGTGTCAGTCCCCAAGCTTTTAGAAGGAAGAATGTAGAGATTAAGGAACCGGGCATTGATAAAGCAACGATAATTGTCGAACGAAAATCATACAGGAAGAAAAACAGAACCAGGGAAGTTATAATGACACCCATCTCAAGGTTGCCCATCGTATCGCTTACACTGCTCTCAACAAACGATGATTCGTCGTTGACTATTTCCAGTTTACATCCTTTCGGCAACGTCTTTATTATTTCAGGTATTGCCGCTCTTACGGCTTCGGCTACCTTAACCACGTTTCCGTCCGGTGCCTTAACTATTCCAAGCCGGACTACGTTTTCATTTCGGTAATTATTTTTAAGGTTAAAATAAACAGCTCTCTGTCTTACATCTTTTCCTGCATCTTCGACATCTGCTATTTGACCAAGTTTTTTTGGACCATAAGGAGTTGGCACCTGAAGTTCTTTTAACTCTTTCGGGCTTGTATATTCTCCTTTTAGCCTGACAGTGTATTCCTGGTCTTTGATTTTAAAATACCCCCCAGGGATATCCATGTTATTCAGTCTTAAAATTTGTATCAGTTGAGGAAGTGATATGGAATTTTCGAAAGCCACCCGATTATTCATAACAACTCTTATTTCTCTTTCCTGTCCGCCTGTGATATTAACTTTGGCTACTCCTGCAATCTGCGAGAATCTGTCTTTCAGGGTTTTGTCCGCTATTTCGTATAGCTGTCGTGAATCTCCGGTTCCGCTCAAAACAACATCTACAATTGGAATAGCGTTAAAATCAACCTTCTGAATTATTGGCTTTTTTGCATCTGTCGGCAGGTCATTGATGATTTCATCAACTTTGTCTTTAACTTCCTGGTTTGCAATGTTTACATCTTTGCTTAATTTAAATTCAATCATTACTATTGACATGCCGTCAAGGGAGTATGACTCGATTCTTTCAATCTGGCTGACCGTTGCAACGGCATCCTCGATTTTCTTACTGACTAACGTCTCTACTTCTTTTGGGCCCGCTCCCGGATATATTGTAACAACAGTTACATATGGTATTTCCACATCCGGGAACAGATTAAGGTTCAAAGTAAAATAAGCCAGGCCTCCGAAGATTATAAAGACGAGTAAAATGATTGTGGTCAATACCGGCCTGTTTATTGATATTTTAGCAATTTGCATATTGTTCTTTCTCTGATTAATTTAATTTAAATATTCATTCCGATATTTATTGAATAATATTAACTTTACCGCCGTCTTTGATAAGGGTTTCTCCTTCGGTAATTAATTTATCACCTTCGGTTAAGCCGCTAAGAATCTCAACTGATATATCTGTTTCTTTTCCTGTTTCTACTATTCTTTTTTCAGCCTTGCCGTTATTTTCAACAAATACATATTTTTCAGCCCCATTTGTAATTATCAAATTCCTGGGCAATACAATTGCATTCTTTTGTGTATAGGTAATGATATTTACATTAACCGTGATCCCGCTTTTAAGTTCTTTTCTGGGATTCGGAAACTGTACTTCTACTCCGAATGCTTTAGTCCTGTCATCCATTGCAAGAGAAATTTGTGTTACTTTACCCTTATATTCTTTCCCGTTCAAAACTATAGTAGCCGTCATACCCATTTTCAACTGGTTCACTTCGCTTTCCGAAACCCAGAGCTTTGCTAACATTGTTTGTAATTTTGCTACGGTAAAAAGATTTGCATCTCTTCTTACATCATCACCAACCTTTACAGGCATTTCTACTATTGTTCCGCTTATAGGAGCTTCGACATAAATCATTTGCTTAAGTGACTCGAAATTTCTTTTCGCTACGATATATTGTGTCTCGGCATTATCGTAATTTTGCTGGGATGTTTCACCTGCTTTCAATAGAGCCTGCATACGTTTGTAAAGCTTCTCCGCATTTTCATATCCGGCTTTTGCTTGTGCAAACTGAAGAGTAGGATTATCCGACGGAAAAGTAACGATAACTTTTCCTTGTGAAACATTTTGCCCGACTTTTGCTTTAATACCGACAACTTTGTCAGCAACCATTGAAAGCTTCGTTGATTCCTCGATGCCGGATAGATTTGCAAAAAAACTAAGTTGTTTCACAAAATCGGATGTTTTAACTGTTTCAATTCTTACCGGCACGCCTTCCTCTTTTTGGAGCACTTCCATGCTCTTGGAAGGCTCTTTCTTTTCCCTTGTACAGCCAATGAATAGGGTAGCAGTAATAAGGGAGGATATGATTAGCAAGCTTAAATACTGTTTCTTTCTTAATAACATCGTTGAAATTCTCCTATAATATTTATTATTTTTTATTTTTTTCAATTTTAATTCAGTTTAATATATTTTTCATCTAACTTTCCGAGATACTGTTCAAGCTCAAATTTTGCAAGCATATAATCATACTCGGATTGAAGCATATTAACTTTTGCCTGCCTCAGAGCCATATCCGAATTTTGAATTTCAAGCTGGTTCCCTGTTCCTTCCTTATACCTGACCTGCGAAATCTGGTATGCTTTTTCTGCAAGTGTTACATTTCGCTGTTGTGCCTCGATGTTGCTTTTCACTCTTTCCAGGTCTTCGATTTTTGTTTTTATTTGCATTATGATAACATCCTTCAACTGCATAAACTGTTCCTCTGTCTGCCTTGCAGTTATTTTTGCCTGCTGTTCTTTGTGAGAAGTCCTTAATCCGTCGAAGAGATTTATGGAAAAATTTAATCCCACCATTGACATTGTATAATTCTGAAATTTGAAATTGTCGGCTGCTCCGGCTCTCGTATAATTGCCGAATGCCGCGACAGTAGGCCAGTAATTAGCTCTTTCCAAATCCACGAATGCTTCGTCAACCTGTTGTTTAAGTTTTAAAGTTTTTATGTCGGGATTGTTATCTATAGCCTCGGCAATTGTTTCGGTTTGGTTCGGCAGTTCTTCATCCTTGTATGCAATATCGCCTTCGACGTCAATCGTATCCCTTGCATCAATCCCAAGCACTATTTTCAAACCGTCTTTTGTCTGCTTGTAAGTATTTTCCATCTGCAATTCCACAGGCCTGAGATTTTCAACCCTGACCTCTGCCTGTAAGGCATCATACTCCGAAACGAGTCCCTGTGCATTGAGTGCCTTTACATTTTTTAAATTGTCTTCGGCATTATTAAGGCTCTCTTTGGTTATATCGAGAAGTTTTTTGGTGAGAATAACTCCGTAAAATGCTTTTTTAACATTAAGCACGGTCTTTGAAGCCGTTGCTTTTAACGATTCTCTTGCGAGATTCAGGTATTTCTTCGATGAACCGATTCCTGTTATGACGGCAGAATTAAAAAGTATCTGTGAAACGGTTACCTGTGCCTGGTAATTATTATACAACGAAAAAGATAATAATGAATATCCCACAGGCAGAAATTTCGAGTTATCTCTGGGTATTATGTTCTCTTTGAAGAGTATGTCATAAGTAGCATTAGTCAACATCGCCTGGAAATCCGGGAATGGCATAACCATTTTATCTATATATCGTGAATAACTCGCCGATAAGTCAATGTTTGGCATCGCAAATCCATATGCCTCGCTGACTGCTTCATCGGCTTTGTGTACATTAAGTAAAGCAATTTTTGTGTCATGGTTATTCTCGATTGCAATTTTAATCGCATCGTCAAGAGTCAATACTTTAACCTGTGGAATTGCAGATGGAAAATACTT